>JAUWIQ010000052.1 GCA_030605285.1 Planctomycetota bacterium | reverse complement strand
GTTCACTGTCGGCATGCAGTTGCCCATCTTTTTTTAATTGACGAAGCATCATCGCCCCGATGCGTTTCATGAAGAATTCATCAAGATTGGTGGTGAAAATACTCAGAAACTGCAAGCGTTCCAGGAGGGGAGTCCGCGGGTCGATCGCTTCGTGGAGAACACGGCGATTAAATTCCAGCCAACTGAGATCTCGATCGACAAACCTCGGGAAATCCAGGGCCTCGGCGTCCTGCGCACTCGCTTTAATCGTACGGAGATCTTCTTTCATAGCACCTTCATCTTACACGATCTGGGCCTCAAACGGCGGCTGCGAAGCATCGGTTGTCTGCGGGGAGCCGCTATTTTCATAGTATTTTAACGTCTCCTTGGAGGGGTCGATTTGAGCAGGGAAAATTTTTCCGGGAAATCTCCCTCCAGCAGGAAAAACCGGCACAATCGACAGTTGCTGCAACGGCTCCCAAAAAAGGGGCAGGAAGCCGGGACACCTCAACGCCTGCGATTAACGACAAGGCGTGATCAGGTCTTTTCCCATCAGGGGACGAAGGACTTCGGGAACGATCACGCTGCCGTCTGCCTGCTGGTAGTTTTCCAAAATGGCAATCAGCGCTCTGCTGATGGCAACCGCCGTTCCATTGAGTGTGTGGACGTAGTGGGTTCCCTTTTCGCCCCGGACCTTGTAGCGGATATTGAGACGACGCGCTTGATAGTCCGTGCAATTCGAGGTGCTGGTAACTTCCCCATACGCTCCCGCTTCACCGCGCCCGGGCATCCAGGCCTCGAGGTCATATTTGCGATATGCAGGACCTCCAAGATCGCCCGTCGCCGTGTCCACCACACGAAAAGGTATGCCGAGTGAGTCGAATATTTTGCCTTCAAGCGAACAGAACTCATCCAAAGTTGCTTCACTTTGAGTCGGCAGTGTAAATGCGAACATTTCTACCTTTGTAAACTGGTGTACGCGATACAGACCTCGTGAATCTCGACCGGCTGCGCCTGCCTCCGTGCGATAACAGTGGCTTACGCCACAGAGACGAATTGGAAGCTGATCAGATTCCAGGACGACGTCGGAATACATACCGCCCAAGGTAATCTCGGCCGTAGCGATCAGGTTGAGATCACTCCCAGCAACACTGTAGATCTGTGTTTCAGGGCCTCGTGGGATAAAGCCAACACCCTGAAGAATTTCTGTGCGGGCAAGGTCGGGGGTGATGATTGGCGTGAAATCTTGTCCAATGCGAAAAGTCACAGCGAAATGCTGCAGCGCCAGTTCCAGCAACACCGCTTCGTTTTTCAGATAATAGAACCCATGCCCTGCGACTTTTCCTCCTGCGTCAAAATCAAAGAGATCGAGTTTTTCTCCCAACTGCACATGATCCAGCGGTTGGAAGTCAAACGTCTTGATTGGAGTTTTGCCTGCTCGCAATTCCCGGTTTGCTCCCTCGTCGGAACCGACGGGCGCATCGGGATGGGAAAGGTTGGGAATACCGCCTTGAATTTCGCAAATACGTTCTTCCAGCTGTTGGACCTCGCCCTGCAGGGAGTCCTTTTGCTGACGAAGCGCTCGACCTTCCTCCTTGCAGGCCTCTCGCGCTTCCTCGTCCTTCGCCTTGCCAATTGCCTTGCTCGTTTCGTTGGCGCGGCGATTGATCGCTTCAGCAGCGGTCTGTTTCTCTCGTCGTTCTTTTTCGAGTGCGACCAGTTGTCGAACGTCGGCATCGACTCCACGTTGGGCGCAGTTTTCCTCCACGAATTCGACATTTTCTAGAATAAATTTGCGGTCCAGCATGTTAGATTATTTCAACGTTTTCTTTATGCGATCACTGCCAATTCGGACCAGAGGCAGGCACTGGTCCGGATTCCACGATGGTAATCCGAGAGGTTGAACTTTTCATTGGGGCTATGGGTATTGTCGTCGTTTTGTCCCCAGCCAAGGAGCAGTGAGTCCGCTCGGAGGAAGTTCGTGAAGGCGGACACGATGGGAATCGATCCCCCCTCGCGCACATAGACCGGAGGTGTTCCAAAACCGTGTTCGATTGCACGTGCCGAGGCCTCGACATAGGGGCGGTCGAGAGGGACAACGACTCCCGGTGCGCCATGCAGATCGATCAGTTCCATCGTGATGCCCGCGGGAAGATGCTCCTGGAGAAACCCCTCCAGTTGTCGACTGATGGCCTGGGGATCCTGATCGGGAACGAGGCGGAAACTGAATTTTGCCCCAGCCTTTGCGGGAAGCACGGTCTTGGCACCTTCCCCCTGATAGCCGCCCCAAATTCCGTTGATATCATAGCTCGGTCGGACACACCGCCGCTCCAGCGTTGAAAACCCCGATTCACCGCTGGTAGCTTTGACGCCCACGAGGTCTTGAAAACGCTGTTCACTAAAAGAAAGTGCCTGGAAACCTTCGCGCTCGCGCGTCGTGAGTGGCACGACGGCGTCGTAAAATCCAGGGATCTGTATTTTGCCATTCGAGTCGACCAGCTTCGCCAAAAGCATTGCCAGGGCATTGGCGGGATTGGTAACAGCACCTCCAAAGGTCCCGGAATGGAGATCTTGCGATGGGCCGCTGAGTCGCAATTCGTAATAAGCGATCCCTCGGAGCCCATAGGTGATGGCAGGTTGACCGGGTGCAAATTGACTCGTGTCGCTGATCACGACGCAATCGCAGGCCAAATCTTCCTGGGAGCTTTCAATAAAATGTTCCAGGTGTTCGCTACCGACCTCCTCCTCTCCTTCGATGAGATAAATCAAATTGAGGGGCAGGGAATTTTTGACTTTGATCCACGCCTGGGCACTTTTGAGATGCGTGAGCATTTGTCCTTTGTCATCCGTTGCTCCCCTCGCATAAACGTTGCCATCGCGGACTGTGGGTTCGAAGGGAGGGGATATCCACTCGGCAAGAGGGTCGGGCGGTTGGACATCGTAATGTCCGTAAACCAACGCAGTGGGTGCACCCTCGACCCTCGGCGACCGGGAAAGAATAATCGGATGCCCCGAAGTTTCGATCCGCTCGGTCTGGAAACCGAGCTGGTCAAACTGCTGAGCCACCCAATCAGCAGCGCGGGCTGTATCCTCTTTGTGCTGGCTGTCCGCACTGACGCTTGGAATCCGCAAAAATTCAAAAAGATCTTCTTCAAATTCAGATCGATGGTCTTTAATGTAACGATCGACTTCCGGCGGCGTTTTGCCCATCGGATTCCTCTTCCGGTGTTTATCTTATTCCCACTCTGCAAGTGATCGAATATAATATCTGGGATCGTGTTCGACTATTCCCGTTTTTTCAGGATATTGCGATAGGTAAGGTGAATAAACCATGGATCATGTTTCTTCGGTATTGGCGCCCCCAGAGAAAAAACCGGCCAAAGACTCTCCCAGGCTCAAACGACAGCCACGCTACCATGTGCTGCTTTGGAATGACGATTCCCATACGTATGAATATGTGATTGCCATGCTCAAGCAGCTTTTTGGCCATCCGGTCGAAACAGGGGTGCAGTTGGCAGAGTCCGTTGATAAGCAGGGCCGTGTGATTGTCTTGACAACCACTCTGGAACATGCGGAGCTAAAACGAGATCAGATCCATGCCTACGGCAAGGATCCCTTCATCAAAAACTGCCAAGGCTCCATGTCGTCTTCAATCGAGCCAGAGGCTTGAATTACCGAATTCCCCATTCCTTCTCGAATCTTCGAGCCGCATGCGATGTCGCAACCCAGGCTTAAAACGGTCACACTCGGTTGCAAGGTCAATCAGTACGAAACCGAGTATGTACGTGAGGGCTTGCTCGGGGCGGGTTACGTTGATGCCAGGGAGGAAGAGATTGCCGACTTGTGCATTGTGAACACCTGCACGGTGACAAGTTCAGGCGATTCCAAAAGCCGCCAGAAAATTCGTCGGCTTGCCCGTCGCAATCCGGGCACACGGATTGTGGTGATGGGCTGTTACGCAACGCGGGCACCCGAGGACGTCGCCCGCCTGCCTGGTGTCGTGGAAGTCATTACCGACAAACGTGAACTCCCTGATCTTCTGGGGCGCTTTGGAGTCGTTGACATTCCCCCCGGCGTGTCGGGTCTGGGGCAGCGGCATCGCGCCTATGTCAAAGTGCAGGATGGCTGCCTGTTGCGATGTAGCTTTTGTATCATTCCGAAGGTGCGACCTGAGATGTACAGTCGGCCTCTGCCGGAGATTCTTCAGGAGGTGCAACGTCTGGCAGCGCGAGGCTACCGCGAGGTTGTCCTGACTGGAATTCATTTGGGGCATTACGGTGTTGATTTCAACCGCGGCCAGCCCAAAAGTTCCTGGACGCGTTTGTCGCATCTGCTCCGCGCGATCGTTGCCCTCCCGGATGATTTCCGGGTGAGGCTATCCAGTATCGAAGCCACGGAAGTAACGCGCGAGTTGATTGATGTGATGGCCGAGTTTCCCCAGCGGATCTGCCCTCATTTGCACATCTCGATGCAGAGTGGCAGCGATGCGGTGCTGCGAAGAATGCGTCGCCGTTGGGGTAGTGAGCGGTTTATCGATCGCTGTCGTTTGCTGCAAAGCACACTCGATGCACCAGCAATCACCACCGACATCATTGTCGGCTTTCCGGCGGAAACAGAGGGCGAATTTGCCGAAACTTGTGAAGTGGCCCGGGAGGTCGGTTTTTCAAAAATTCATATCTTTCCATTCAGTGCCAGACGGGGAACACCCGCTGCCACGATGGCCGGTCAGTTGCCACGACAGGTTAAACAGCAACGTGTTCAGCAGCTCTCCGAGTTGGAATCCGAGTTAAAGACCAAGTATTTTGACAGCTTGAGCGGACGTCGACTCCGTGTTCTCGTCGAAGGCAATTCACCGCATGAGGATGGGCGGGTCGTAGGGACTTCCTGCCGCTATGCACCGGTTGAACTGGCGGGTGGGACGCATTTGATCGGTAACTTCTCTGACGTGATTGCCGGTAGGCAGCAGCACGGCTATCTCACGGGAGACCGACCCGCACTGGCCAACTGCTAGCATTGCCACCTTTTTCCGACGTCGCCACGATCAATCAATCGCCCCTCGCAATGGCAGCGATTGGATCCTCTTTGCACTGTATTTCTACAGCGTCACCGAAGGCAAGCCCTTGGCATCTCTCCCCGCGGGCGACCTGCTTTCACGGCATTAAGATTGCGAAATTTTAACGGTTAGGCACGTTTTTACCGATAAATCCGAATGTGCGTGTCCACGTCCTCTCTCCATGCCCCGGAAGGGCGCACGAGATGGGTCCGGTGACCAAACGCTGGAAACGCAATGGAAAATCAATCGGTAGGGTGGCAATCGCGTTTTGAAAATTGCCGCGCGCGTGAGTCTAGCGCGAGATCCTCAGCACAAAATAAAATCGCGTAGCGACTGCAGATCGAATGTAGGTGTACGGCGGGGGTTGATATGGTGACGGGTCTATTGGCCTTGTTTTTCAGTCTGGCGGCATTGACCCTGGTCATGTCCCTGGTGCTGACATTACACACTTGGGAGCACCGGCGTTATGCGCGTAGTTGCTTTCAAAATCGCGCGACTGCAAGAACGGCCGGCCGTGTCGCGGTGATCGTTCCCTGCAAGGGCGTTGATTTTTCATTAAAAGACAATCTGCATTGTCTCTTGGTGCAGGACTACGAGGATTACGAAGTCCATTTTGTAGTGGAAGCGGCCGATGACCCGGCGTGCCGGGTCATTCAAAAGCTGATTGCCGGAAAACCCGAGGTTGCAGTCCAACTGATCGTGGCAGGTTGTGCGCTCGACTGCGGCCAGAAAATCCATAATCTTTCTGTGGCAACCACCCGACTTGATGAAGCGATCAAAACGCTTGTTTTTGTCGATTCGGATGCGGCTCCCGAAAGCGACTGGCTCTCCAGGTTGATTGCCCCTCTCGATGCAATCAATGTCAATGCGGTGACAAGTTATCGATGGTTTGTGCCGCGACGAACGACACTAAGTAATCTTTTAATTTCGAGTATTAACGCAACGGCAATGGGTCTGGTCTGCTCTCGACGGCAGTCGGTTTTATGGGGCGGTTCCTGGGCCGTCTCTCGTGAAGTATTTGAGCGCGCTGATATTCGCGGGAGTTGGCGAGGTCAGCTTTCCGACGATCTCGTCGCCAGTCACCGCATGGACAGACTACGCTTGAATATCAATTTTGAGCCAAGTTGTGTCGTGACCTCCTCAATCGACTACCAAGGGATGGGGATGTGGGAATTTCTTCGTCGCCAATGCTATGTAGGACGCTGGTACCGCACAAAGCATTGGCTTCTGAGTCTAGTTTTTACCTCTGCGAGCATGTCCGTATTTTGGGGTGGTCTCCTGCTTTCCATTGTGCTTTTCAAGTTGGCTTCTCCTCTCGTCGCAGGTCTGGCATTGGGGGGCTCAGCTGCCCTTTGGGGCTTGGCGGTCGTGCGTGCGACTTGGCGACAAGATGCAGGTCGCTTGTTTGTCCGTAGGCAAAACGCCGAACTCGAACGAGCAAGAATATTTGATCAATGTGCATATCCCCTCGTGCTTTCGGTAGCTTGGCTGGGTCTTTTGTCGGCCGTGGTGGGTCGTAGCGTCTGGTGGCGCGGTATCGGATACCGAATGCAGAAGGGTGGCAAGCTCGTTTTGCTTGCCAAGGAACCCCACTCCACAACAGATCAGCAACCGTTTCTGCTCGAGAAATGGTTGCCCGTGCCGACGCTTGCAATGGGCGACGAGGAGCCCGCGATCATTGTCCTCCCTGGTAATAGCACCGTGCAAGCCGATGTCGCGGAACAACGCCGTAGCGCCTGAGACATCCCCCGGATCGTTTCATCTGACCCGGACTCGCTCCTAGTGCTAGCAGGAAAAGGGGCTGTTTTTTGGATAAATTCCACTCCAGGCAAGATTTCTTTGGGAGTCGGGGGTGAGATTTCCGATTCTGTAAAGGCTACCGGTTGTAGGGTGTGATTTTGTGGAGTCGCCCGGACGCTGGACTTAGCCCGCCGACCAATACCAAGGAAAACAGGCCGATGCATATTGTACTCTGGGATACGAACGCGAACGACGTACAAAAGGACTACGCCGGTGGGATGGGGACCGGCCTCTACCGCGGTCGGGGCGGTCTCGGGGACTGGTTGGTCGGTCGCGGCTACCACAGGGATCATCGTCCGGTAGCACTGAATTTTGCCTACCTCGCCGGGATCTTCAAACAATCGGGCCATACGGTGGAGTACGTCTCGGACCAAATGCCCCCAACTGCGGACCTGATTATCTTTAACCCTGCGCTAATGACCTTGGGTTTGGAGCATCAAACGATGCAGAAGATCCTTGAGCAGCAGCCCGACGCGCGGATTCTGGTTACAGGACCTGTTGCCTACGCATTGCCCGAGGCATTTGTCGATCTGGATGTCAAAGTGGTGCGCGGTGAAGCCGAGATGTTATTCTGGAAACTCGAGGACGTACTGGCGGATGAGAATCAAGTGGTTTCGGTCGGCACGGTAAAGGATCTCGACAGCCTGCCTTGGCCCGACTGGTCCGTTTTTGATTACCGATCATTCCGGATCAAATACGACTTCTGGAAGTTTCCCACGGCCCCAGTCCAATTGAGTCGGGGTTGCACCTTTACCTGCAACTACTGCCCCTACATCATGATGGAAAACAAAATACGATTCCGCAATCCGGAGTCGGTTATTGCAGAGATCCGTCACGGTGCGGAGCATTATGGGTTTCGTTCCTTCAAATTTCGTGATCCACTCTTCGGTCTGGATCGCAAACGAGCGCTGCAAATTGCCGATCTGATTTCTCAGTTGCCTTACAAAATCCAGTTTTCAATTGAAAGCCGCATCGACTTGATGCGTGAAGAGACGTTGATCAGGCTCCGGGGCGCAGGGCTCACGAGCATCACGGTGGGGATTGAAACGCCCGATGAAGAGACGCTGCGGCGCTACAAGCGCGCCCCGATTAAAGATGACCGCCAGCGCGACTTTGTGCGTTTTTGTCGGGACTTGGGCATCCGCACCGTGGCGGGTTTTATGGTCGGTTTTCCGGAGGACACCGAGGAGTCGATTTTGGGTGTCTTGGCTTATGCCCGCAAGGTGAACCCCACCTATGCCAATTTCAATATTGTGACGCCTTATCCGGGCACGGAATTCTTCACCCAGGTAAAGGATCAGATCGAAGACTTCGACTTTTCCCATTACAGCGTCTACGAGCCGATCCTGAAGTACAAGTATCTCACGGCCACCCAAGTCCGCGAACTGCACGCCCGCTGTATGCGGAAGTTCTATTTCCGTTCTCGCTACTTTGTCGACAACGGGCACCTGCTCTGGCCAGTCCTGCAGCGGTTTTCATCCCGACGGCACAAGCAGGTGCAACTGGCGGCGGAGAAAATCGAAAAAATTGCCGAGACCCTGCGCCGCGCCGCCTAAGAATCCCGAGCCCGCGCGCCTCAATTCTCTGCCGCCTCTCTCAGCGCAATACGCTTCTCAGCCACTGCGTGGCGGGTATTTCCTAATCGGGCAACGGTTCACCGGATCAGGACTGCTGTGAGATGCCTGCTACCCCTGCTACCCCTGCTACCCCTACAACCACAAAGAAGATTACCAAGGCAATGATCCAAAGAATCCAGAAAACCGTGGCGATTATTACCAAGATCCTGCCGGCGACTGCCATTCCTTCTGGTTGCACATTCATCTGTCGGCATTTTTTCAGATAGTTATTCCCCAGAATCCAGGCAACAAGGCCTAAAATTTGACAGACCAAGAGGCCGATTAATCCCAGTACAAAAACTGTCGTTGCACCTTCTGGTTTTTGATCCATTTTCATAGCCCCTTTTTAAATTGGGAGGGTCTCGTGAATGTCCAATCCTCGTCCATCCACTGTCTACGAATAAGATGGAGTGACGGATTCGGAGAAAATCCTATGATTGAAAATCCGTTGTCAAACAAGCAAAGTCAG
>JAUWIQ010000372.1 GCA_030605285.1 Planctomycetota bacterium | reverse complement strand
CAAACTGGCAGAATACTGGACCAGCCAGTTTCGCTTTAAAAAAAATCTGGCCGTCACGGCCAGCAGTGGCACGATCGACCAGCAGGGCAGGCCGTTCGACCATGGGTTTGAAATCCAGCTGGAGCGGGCTACGCTGGTGTTTCAATTTGCCGTATTTGGCGGGGAGGGAAAATACCTCTGCCCGCCCACGCTGCTGGATGATCGCGGCAAAGCAAAGCCCGTCAAGCTGCCGGAAGGCGATCCGATGATGAATGCCTTTGAAGCCGAAATGAAAACCGTCATCCGAGCGGCCCGCACGGGAGAAGGTGCGGAAATCCTCGGCTGCGATCTGGCCCGCGACGCGATTGCGATCTGTCAGGCCCAGACAAAAAGTTTGTTGGGGGGAAAATCGCTGCGGCTCTAAAAATCAGGCCCGCGATAAACGAAACCGGAAATACGAGTCGAACTCGAAATAGGATTCGATCACGGAAAAATAAAATGAAGGGTTCCTACCCACGCCCCCTATTGATGCTTGGCCTTCTACTAGCCTTCGCGAGTTGTGAACGGGCAACCGCGACCGTTGGCGAAGAGAATTTCACACCTTTGTTTAATGGCCGCAATTTGGAAGGCTGGATCGGCGCGACCGACCAGTACGTGGTCGAGGAGGGGGTGATCGTCCTGCCCAAGGGCCGGGGTGGAAAATTGCTCACCAACGAGGAATATAGTGATTTTATCCTCCGCTTCGAATTCAAGCTCACACCCAATGCAAATAATGGGCTGGCAATTCGCGCGCCGGTCCATGGAGATGCCGCCTACAACGGGATGGAACTACAGATTCTCGATGGCAGCTCCGGCAAGTACCCGGACCTCAAGCCTTATCAAACCCATGGTTCCATCTACGGTGTGGCCCCAGCCAAACGAGGCTCCCTCAAACCGGTAGGCGCGTGGAACCAGCAAGAGGTCCTATGCCGCGGCCGGAATCTCCGTGTAACGCTCAATGGCCACGTGATTCTGGATGTCAACCTTGATAAGGTAGCACCCGAGGGAAAAACGATCGATGGTCAGAACCATCCCGGGCTACAAAATACCAAAGGGCATCTTGGTTTCTTGGGCCATGGGGATCCGGTCGCCATCCGCAACATCCGGATTCAAGATTTAGACTCGAAGAAAGTGTCAAAACGCAAACAGGACAATCCGTGACAAAAACAGTAACCATGGATCAGCAGGAAAAGATTCCCTGTCGCATTTTCAAACACGCCCGCGATGCAAGCATCGCCGTGGCCCGTCAAATTCGCGCTTTGATCGAGAGCCGCGCATCAGAGGGACGCACGTGTGTCCTCGGACTGGCAACGGGAAGCACTCCGGTCGGCATCTACAACGAACTGGTCCGCATGCATCGGGAAGAAGACCTCTCCCTGGCCAATGTCGTCACCTTCAATCTGGACGAGTACTTCCCGATGCAGCCCAACGAACTGCAGAGCTACGTCCGTTTCATGCGGGAGTATCTCTTTGACCTGGTCGATATTCAGCCGGACAATGTCCATATTCCCGATGGTACTGTGGACGAAGGTGACGTCCAGGACGCCTGCCTGCGGTACGAGCAGACTATTGCGGAAGCGGGGGGCATCGATATCCAGGTCCTGGGGATCGGTCGCACCGGCCATATCGGGTTCAATGAACCCGGCTCCGGTAAAATGACGCGGACCCGCTTGATTACGCTCGATCGTATCACCCGTCGGGATGCAGCCAGTGACTTCTTCGGAGAGGAAAACGTACCCCGCCGGGCGCTCACGATGGGAGTCGGTACGATCCTCGATGCCAGACAGATTTTTCTGCTCGGCTTTGGCGAACATAAGGCCCCCATAATCGCCGAAGCGGTGGAAGGACGGATCACCCCTTCGGTTGCGGCCAGTTTTTTACAGCAGCACCCCAATGCACACTTCATGCTCGACGAAGCGGCCGCCGAACGCCTCACGCGCCGGCAGTGTCCCTGGAGATTGGGAAGCGTGGAGTGGAGCGAGTCGCAGATACGCAAAGCCGCAATCTGGCTTGCCTGCCACCTGTAAAAACCAATCTTGAAACTTACCGAAGGGGACTACAACGAAGAGGGCCTGCAGGATCTGCTGGCAGATCACGGTCAGGCCTACGACATTAATTTGGCCGTCTTTCGCCATCTGCAGGGCACGATCACGGGATGGCCCGGCGGCAAACCGGCCCACGAAAAACAACCGGGCGATCGACCGCAGCCACACGATGATATCTTTCCCAAACGGATTTTGGTCTTCTCACCCCATCCGGACGATGATGTGATTTCGATGGGCGGAACCCTCATCCGTCTGATCGAGCAAGGACACGAAGTCCATGTCGCCTACCAGACTTCCGGGAACATCGCAGTTTTTGATGACGATGCCATCCGCTTTGTCGAATTCGCTGCCGAATTCAATCACATGTTCGACGTCGCACCCGATCGCACCTCCGAACTTGAAGCGCATATCGATAAATTTCTCAAACACAAAAATCCAGGGCAGGTGGACAGCAACGAGGTCCAAGGGATCAAGACGATCATCCGCCGTACCGAAGCACGAGCTGCCGGTCGCACCTGTGGCATTCCCAGCGCGCAGTTGCATTTTCAAGACCTGCCATTCTATGAAACCGGCCGGGTGCGAAAAAAACCCCTCAGCGAGGAAGATATTCAGATTACGGTCGCGTTGCTGGAACACATCAAACCCCACCAGATCTATGCGGCCGGCGATCTCTCAGATCCGCACGGGACCCACCGCACCTGTCTCGCGGCGGTCCTCAACGCATGCAATCGGGTGCAAGACGAGTCCTGGTATGCCAACACCCAAGTCTGGCTCTACCGGGGTGCTTGGCAAGAGTGGGGCCCGCACGCTATTGAAATGGCCGTCCCACTGAGCCCCAAAGAGGTCTCGCGCAAACGCAACGCCATTTTTAAGCATGAATCCCAAAAAGATCGTGCCCTCTTTCCGGGTGTCGATATCCGGGAATTCTGGCAGCGGGCAGAACAGCGTAATGCAGAGACTGCCTGTATGTATGACGCCCTGGGACTGGCCGAGTATGAGGCGATCGAAGGCTTCGTCCGCTGGGATGGCCAGACCGATGTCTAGAGAAAAAACCGTGAATACATGCCCGAGCGATCGCTTCTCCAGAAGCGAAACTGGAAAATTCACTATTCCGGCCCCAACAATGCCACCCTAACAATGCCGCCCCAACAGTGCCTCGGCCTCAGCAATTCAACAGGCCTTGGCTCAGTTCAATCGCCTGGGTGCGGAGCATTTCCATCTCCTTGAACATTGCCTCAAGCTTTTTCTT
>JAUWIQ010000084.1 GCA_030605285.1 Planctomycetota bacterium | reverse complement strand
GACCAAAATAGGCAACGGGACCCAGCCAGGTCACCCCAATTTCAAGTTGCCGAGCCAGATCATAAATCAACTCTCTTAGTGACACATCTTTTACCGCGACACCAACCCGACGATCGGGATCAAGCCGACGATCCAACATGACTGCAAGTTGGTATTCCTTAGCAAGGGCACGCAGAACATGGCGCAAGGATCTTCCCTGGATGGCAATCCCAGCCTGCTGTGCGAGTCTCCGCTCTAGCCGATCGCCAGTAAGCCAGGGATCAGCCCGCACCGCAGCACGCGCGTCCACAACCTGCAACAGACCGAAGACCGTCGCTCCAAGGAAAACCGGGAGCGCCCACAAGATCGCGACCCTCGGCTTCTGCCTTGCAAGCAAAAATTTAAAGCGGTGCATCGACAACACTCCCCTGCGGCTCCCTACAGCATAAAAGCTATTTTGACACAGAAGACGCTGCAACTCCATCTCGAATAATGCACTGCTATCGACTTTTTCTTTCCCCGGCCGTCAGCCGGCAACTAAACTGGAGGGCTCAGAGAATCCCCAGTCAGGAAAAATTCGCCCTAGCGGATTTCCTCACGCACATTGAACCCGAGATGGATTCGTCCGATGCAGGAACCGCAAATGCGGAAAGAACCCCAAAAAAAACCTTTGCTGGTCTCTTTCTATGAGGATTATCTCAAGCAGCGCATGCCGAATGTTTTTGCCGCCGGGGTAAGACAATATTACTCTCCGGCAACACTGGAACGGATGGCAACAACCGGGGACTGTCTCTGTCGGCGGGCTGCCATCCTCGCACTCGGCTTGCTTGGCGATTACGAATCCAACCCGATCATGGGTTCAGCGCTGTTAGACGCCGACCGTGGGGTGCGGCGCATGGCCGAAAAGAGCATTCGGCTGGTCTGGCGGCGGATGGGAAGCGCGAGACAAAGATCTGAATTAGAAACGATCATTCAGTTCAATCAACAAGAACATCACCAACAAGCGATCGCTGCTGCCTGCGAATTAATCGAACAAGCACCGTGGTTTGCAGAGGTCTGGAATCAACGCGCCATTGCCTCCTATCATCTCAAGTTCTACACCGATTCGATCCGCGACTGCTGTCGGACTTTGGAAATCAACCCCTACCAATTTGAAAGTGCCGTGCGCATGGGACGCTGCCATCTGGAACTTAAGGATCTGCATTCGGCGCTGGAGTGCTTTCAGCGGGCCTTACAACTCAATTCCGACCTGGCAGGAATCCGTGCAAAGGTCATCTACTTGCAAAAATCGCTCCACAACGAATAGGCAAGCAAGGTGCTGCCAAACACCCGTTTCAGTCATCCTCCGCCCGGAAGATGGAACATCCCCTCCCCATCGCAGTCGACGCACTTGCTTGATCCGGCCAAAATATCTGGCTAGAATTCGACTCTATCAACCGCGTGTTGCTAGGCAGTTTGGGTTCCGGGGCGGGACATCGCAGAGTTTTCTGTGCCGCAACCGGTCATGAGGGCGCATGAGCCTTTGGAGGTGTTTTTTTCACAAACTCCCTTTCGTGCGTGATGACAATTCACAGGTGCGGCCCATTTCCCTCTCAATGCAAGGAATTCCTGTTTATCCTGACCAGAAATATTCCTGAGAACATCCGTTCCATCCGGTTTTAAAATAATTAGGTACTGAGAAGATTCTATTCCCCGAGTCCAGGATCCCTGTCGTGGCTCAAGTTATCGTTGCTCTCGATCAAGGCACCACATCCAGTCGTGCCATCGTTTTTGATCGCGAGGGGCGACCCATATCGGTATCTCAAAATGAATTTCCCCAGATTCTGCCAGCACCCGGACTTGTTGAACACAACCCGGAGGACATCTGGTCAACCCAATTGCAGGTGGCGCAGGAAGCACTCGCAAAGGCCGAGATCGATGCCTCGCAGGTTGCCGCCATCGGGATCACCAACCAGCGCGAGACAACGATCCTCTGGGACCGCAAGACAGGTCGGCCAGTCGCCAACGCCATCGTCTGGCAAAGTCGTGCCAGTGAAAAGATCTGCCAGCGGCTCAAAGCAGACGATTTGGAACCTCTATTCCGAAAAAAAACGGGGTTATTGCTCGACCCTTATTTTTCTGGAACCAAGATTCGCTACCTCCTGGAAAGCGATTCGGAGCTTCAGGCCAAAGCGGAGAACGGAGACATCCTCTTCGGAACCATTGACTCTTTCCTCATCTGGCGGTTGACCGGGGGCAGCACGCATGTGACCGACGTGAGCAATGCCAGCCGGACGCTCTTGTTTAACATCCATACCGGCGAATGGGATGAGGAGTTGCTAAAACTCTTGGCCATTCCTCGTGCCATCTTGCCTGAGGTTCGTTCTTCATCTGAAGTCTACGGCGAGACCTCGCGTGAATGGTTTGGCACATCGATTCCTATTTCAGGTGCTGCTGGGGACCAACAGGCAGCCACTTTTGGACAGGCATGTTTTGCTCCGGGTAATGTAAAAAATACCTATGGAACCGGATGCTTCATGCTGATGAACACCGGATCGGAAGCAAAACTTTCGCAAAACAATTTGCTCACCACGATTGGCTGGCAGATCGGTGCGGAGGTCACGTATTGTCTGGAAGGCTCGGTCTTTATCGGGGGGGCCGTCGTGCAGTGGCTACGAGACGGATTGGGGATTATCGAGTCCTCGGCTGAGGTGGAGGCGCTCCCAGCGACCGTCACCGACTCGGGAGGTGTCATCCTTGTGCCCGCCTTTGTCGGACTCGGGGCCCCTTATTGGGATCCTTATGCCCGCGGTACAATCCTGGGTATCACGCGGGGAACAACTGCCGGGCACATCGCACGGGCAGCGCTCGAATCTATGGCAATGCAGTCACGAGATCTCCTCGAAGCCATGGAAAAGGACGCGGGCATGCAACTTGCGGAGGTGAAGGTGGATGGTGGCGGATCGGTGAATAACCAACTCATGCAGTTCCAAGCGGATATCCTGGGATCGCGTGTCAGACGACCCGTCGTTGCTGAGACGACTGCCCTCGGAGCGGCCTTTCTGGCCGGTCTGGCAGGGGGCTACTGGCACGATCTTCGCGAGATAGCAAATTGCTGGAAGCTCGATTGTGAGTTCCAGCCCAACATGTCGAAGGACGACCGTGACGCCTCCTATCATCAGTGGCATCGCGCCGTCGAGCGTTCGAAAAGCTGGATTATTCCAGATGCAAACTAATCCCATTTTTTCCAAGCGTCAAGCAAATGATTCGTATCGCCACCGTCGTTCCAAAATTTGAGCCCGGACATCTCATCCGACATCGACGTTATGCTTATCGCGGCGTCGTAATCGCGTTGGACCAGGAATGTGCGGCACCGGAGAGCTGGTACCAATCAAATCAAACCCAGCCTCCCAGACAGCAACCTTGGTATCATGTGCTAGTTCACGAAACTGGCAGCGTGACCTATGCCGCCCAGGACAGCCTCATCGCCGACAGCGAAGAATTGCCGATCGAACATCCTCTACTTGAAGTCTACTTTACCGGTTTTTTCGAAAACCGTTACCTTCGAAACGAAAAGCCCTGGGAGGGCTGGTAGCTTGCTGGGACTCGTAGCAGATGCCCGTTGCACACTCCACGGCAGCCGTCGTCGACATTCCTGGTAGACGCACATCTGGCCCAACGAGTCATCGCTAGGGCTGCGAGGTGGTCGCTTCTGCCCGCAGCACAACCTCCGCGTACCGATCCGGGCTCCGATAGAAGCGGGCAAGCGTTTCTTCGCTAGAGAACAAATAGACACGATGATTGTAATAAACACCGTGTTGTCTCTTTCCCGGCACGGTCTGGTAATCCTCAAGGGCCAGAACCGGGTCATTTCCAGAGAGGACTGGACTGTAAAAATCGGGATTCGACATAAACCGCTGTTGCTGGTTTTCGCCCGCAAACAGATAGAGTCGCCCGCGATGGAAAGCTCCCCACCGTCGATTACCCGGCACCCACCTCTCGTTTTCGACCAATTCCACCGTGCACATACTATCCAATGCTGGCTGGGAAGAAGCGGTTGGGGGACTCGGTTCGAAAGCCGTTTGGGATGAATCTGGCGGCCGTTGATAACGTGGCGGTAACGGACCGGGATTTCGCAAATCGGGATTTTGCAAATCGGGATTTCGGAAATCAGATCGACCTGGAGCCTGCCTTTCCGCTGAGGAAACTACGGTTGGATTCACAATCGTGCGGGGAGTGGGTCCGGCCGCTGGCATCGGCGGGGAATGCCCAAAGGCATTGGCCGCGGTCACCGGCATCTCGCTCTCATAGCCCGCCTGAGAATAGTTTGGTTTATAACCCTGGGAAATTTCTGTGTACCGCGGCCCGAGCGGCGGTGCGTCAGTCCTCGGCAGAGTACTTGAGGACTGTGATCGCGAGAACGTCGATTCCGCCGAAACGACGGCCTCACGCGTTCCATTGGCCCGCGGCGAAGCAAAGCGACTCAATCCCGCAAGGTATTGAGTCGCATCGAGTGGGCATCTCTGTACCGCCAGCACACGCCCGTCGGGAGCCATCACCAGGTCGGTCGGCAGGAACCGAATCTGATACTGTCGAAGCAGCGGAGTGTTGTCCGTTGCATTGATCTTTACGGGCACAAAACTGGCCCCGATTTTGTCCGCAACTTCTGCACGGCTATAGACCTGCTGCTCGAGTCGAACACAGGGTGGACAACTCGTGGACCAGAAATGCACCAGGACGAGCTTACCTGCCTGTGCCGCTAATTGGCGGCCCTCTTCGATGGTGGTATGCCACTTAATTTGTTCAGCACCTGCACGCCCTGCTGCTAGCAGCAGGGCGATCACCGCGATGGCGCAGCACTTCGATGGCCTCATCTGACTTATCCCGGGTATTTGTGAAGCAGCATGGTCGAGCCTAAAAAGCCTTATCGGCCAACAGACCGGGTAAAATGGTGTAAAATTAACGATTGCAACGAGAAATCCGATTTTTTTGCCTACGGCGACAACCGGGGTGCAAAACCCGCAATTTTTATTGTTTTTGCGACCGATCCGGGGTCCCTTAGGTTCAGAAATCCACGTCATTCTGGGGGACCTAATAACAACCATTTTGATATTCTTAAACCACCCTTTCCCGCAAATTTCCCCGTTGGAGGTGTACTTATGACTTGACATACCTGAAAAGGTTCCTATGATTGCCTTACAGAGTTGAATACTGCTGGAATAGATTAGGCAGTCGCGCTTCGGTCCACGATGTTCTGTGGGGCCATTTCGATCGTTCATTTTCCGCATCGAATAGGTTTGCTCATTGCAGTTCCAAGCGCATCATCGTCTGGTCTGCTGATTGGTTTCTGAATCGCCGGTTGGCTTCAGGGATGTGAGTTACACCCAGTGAGGGTGTGCGTATTGGTTATTCCGGTGGCTTTCCAATCGGCTCCCTAGAGCTGGATTCGGATCAACTTCGGGCTTGTGGCCCGCAAAAAATCATTCCGTATTGGCGGTCTGGCGACGACCATGTCGCTTATTTGGTGGTGGAATCAGGCATAGGTTCTCCACGAGACCGAACTCGAGTGTTGTCGATGTGACGACCCGGATTTCTGGACGGGGTTTCTTAGGGAATCCACTCCGCTAATGTTGGGACGACTCCTGGTAATTGAGCCCTATCAAGCTCGAAACATGAGTCATCCAAAGGTGAGTTATGGCAAAAAAGTATGGTGGCAAGGGTGGTGGCCGAGGACGTGGTGACCGACCTCGTGGGGGTCGACGCCGCGGCAACCGCGTGGGCGGGGGCAATCGACCCGGCGGCAACGGTGGCGAAACTCAAGACAATGGGGAGCCACTACCGGACGAACCGGGCGGTGGCGTACTGGAACTGCACCCGAACGGCTATGGCTTCCTGAGGAACCCCGAAAACAACTACCTGCGCGAACGAACGGATCCCTTTGTACCGGGCACGTTGATCGATAAATTTGCCCTCCGCGAGGGCGTGATCGTGCGGGGCATCGTGCAGCATGGCCGGGGCAAGCAGGGACCACGCATCAAGGAAATTGAAACTGTTAATGGGATGAACCCGGAAGAATATGGCGATGTCAAAAATTTCGATCAACTCACACCCATTAATCCGGAGTCTTGGCTGCCCCTGGAAACAGACCCAAAACTGTTGACTACGCGTGTGATGGACTTGTTGACTCCGCTTGGCCGTGGCCAGCGGGCCCTGATTGTCGCACCGCCACGGACCGGCAAAACAATCATGCTCCAGCATATTAGTCAGGCCATCACAGCCAATCACCCCGACATTACGTTGGTGGTCTTGCTCGTAGATGAGCGTCCCGAGGAAGTCACCGACATGAAACGGGCGGTCCAGGGGGAGGTGGTAGCCAGCAGTTTAGATCGCGATGTCGAGAGCCATGTCCGTCTCTCCCAACTGGTGGTCGAACGCTGCAAGCGACTTGCCGAAGAGGGCAAGGATGTTTTTCTGCTCATGGACTCGATCACCCGCATGGCCCGAGCGTTCAACAAGTGGGTGGGCAACACCGGACGGACCATGAGTGGTGGCGTCGACATCAAAGCACTCGATATTCCCAAAAAGCTCTTTGCCACTGCCCGTGTTTTTGAGGAAGGTGGTTCGCTGACCATTGTAGCGACAGCGCTGATCGATACGGGCAGCCGGATGGATGAGCTCATTTTCCAGGAATTCAAAGGAACGGGTAACATGGAATTGGTGCTCGATCGCAAACTTGCCGATCGACGAGTCTGGCCCGCAATCGACATTAGCCAGAGTGGAACGCGAAGAGAAGAGAAGCTACTCGATAGTGAAACGCTTCATGCAATCACCCTGCTCAGGCGAACCCTGGTAACCATGCATCATGTCGATGCGATGGAGCAACTCGTGCAAAAACTGGGAAAGTTCAAAACGAATGCGGAGTTCATTGATTTGATTAGCGGCGCCAAGGTCATGGACTGAGAACCGGTGCCGCCCGCAGTTCCCTCTGCAGTGCCCCTCGAGGAATTTGTCAGGCGGCCCAGCGGGCGACGCGAATGGAATCGTCCGGAGTCTTCTCCTGCTCTTTCAGGTTCCGCTTGGTGCGGATTCGATACGGCTTTTCGCCCTGACACTCATGGTAGATACGAGCCGCCACCTCTCCGAGAAGTCCCAAGCCGATAAACTGGACGGACGCCAGACTGGCTAAAACGGTCAACAGCAAGAGGGGATTTCCGGTCATATCCACCTGCGCAAATATTTTCATCCCCACCGTTCCCAGACCGGCCAACCCTGCGACGCCTGCGGTCAGCAGGCCAATCCCCCCAAAGAGTCGCATGGGACTTACCGAGTGCCGAATCATGTACTTGACGGTAATCAAATCGAGAATCACCCGCAGCGTCCGCCAGATACCGTATTTGCTCTGACCGAATCGGCGTGGATGATGTCGGGTCACCACTTCCACAGAACGGGCACCCTGCCAGTGTGCCAGCACCGGAATAACGCGGTGCATTTCACCATAGAGTGAAAGATCTGCCGCAATTTCCCGACGGATCGCCTTGAGCGTGCAGCCGAGATCACGGACCGGAAAACCGGTCACACGACTGATAAGCCAGTTGGCAATCTTGGAGGGAAGACGACGGCTGAGAAACGCATCCT
>JAUWIQ010000227.1 GCA_030605285.1 Planctomycetota bacterium | reverse complement strand
CCGGCACTCGCCAAGCACGCCGGAAAACCCCTCCCGGGCGTCGGACCGGATCGCGATGATCGCAAGGGGGGCGCGCTCCCCTCGCCTTTTAAGTTTCAGCCGTACGGTAGCAATGGCCTGATGATCAGCGAACTGTTCGAAAATCTGGGCCGCCAGATCGATCAAGTCTGCGTGGTGCAGTCGATGCAGACTGATGCTCCGGAGCACGGCGATGCGCGGCAGCTCTGGCACTGTGGTTCGATCGCGCAGAACGCGCCCTCGGCCGGTGCCTGGGTCACCTATGGGCTGGGGACCGAGAATGAAAACCTGCCGGCGTTTGTCGCACTCTGTCCCGGCAGTGGACAGTTGCCCGAAGATGGCTCGACCGGCTGGCGGGCCGGGTTCATGCCCCCCATCTATCAGGGGACGCTGGTCGATACGGGGGAGATCCGCGATGTAGAGAAACTGATCCGCAATGTCCGCAACCCATTTTTAAGTGGCCGGAACCACCGTCGTCAGATCGAACTGCTCCACAAGATTAATCGCCGACATCTGGCCGAGCGGGGGGGAGATGCGGCCCTCGAGGGTCGAATCCAATCGTACGAGATGGCCTATCGGATGCAGGCGGCGGCGACCGATGCCTTTGACCTCTCAAGCGAACCGGCGCACATCCACCGGCTTTACGGCGAAACAAAACCCGCGCAGCAGTTGCTGCTCGCACGGCGCTTGGTCGAGCGGGGCGTACGGTTCGTCCAGGTCTGGCCCTACCACAACCAGCCGTTTGACAACCACGAAAATCTGACTTCACTCGTGCCGGTGGCCCGTCACTGCGACCAGGCGATCTCGGCCTTGCTCACCGATCTCTCCGCGCGGGGTCTGCTCGAGGAGACGCTGGTCGTGATGTGCGGTGAGTTCGGCCGCATGCCGACGGCCGAAGGGGAGATGGAGGGCAAGCAGCGGACCGGGCGGAATCATAACCCGCACTGTTTCAACGTGATTCTCGCTGGCGGCGGCATTCGCTCGGGCATTGTCTATGGCGCGAGTGATGAGTTTGGTTACGAAGCGGTCGAAAACCCGGTCCACGTCCACGACCTGCAGGCCACGATTTTGCACCTGCTCGGTTTGGACCACACCCGGCTCACCTACCGACACGCCGGTCGTGACTTCCGCCTCACGGATGTCGGTGGCAATGTGGTCGAGAGGATTCTCGCCTGAGCCAGTTTTTGGCTCGGCAACCCGATTCGCTTAACGGTTTCTCGCCATTTTGGTCTAGAGACCTGTCCGCAAAATACTTGCGGATCTACTGGTTTTCATTATGATGGATTCAGGCCGGTATCTCGTCTCTCTCGCGCGCACACGGGGGTAAGCTCGTGCAGACACTCTGGAAATTTTTTCTCCTTGTTGCGGTGGCATCTTCGGTCCACGCCGACGAGCGGCCTGCCGGTGATTCCGACTATTGGACTAAAGCGGGGCAGTTCAACGCGCAGCATACCTCGATGAATTACCAGCGTTCAGCGCGGTTTCTCTCCGGGGGGGACTACTGGGAGATCGATAATCCCACGACACCCCAGAAAGACTATGCAACCATTTTTGATGAAATGCCCGCTTACGTTTATGACGCCGATCCGCATGCGGATCCGATCGGCGGTGACCATAGCGGCAGACTCTACTACCTTCCTCCCACTCCTGCGGATGTGAACGACCCGCTTGAAGTGCGCTACCGAGTCCGGGAGCAGGCGGGTGCCGAAAAAGTCCAGGTGAAAATGTCGACACTCTATCTTTCCACCGGCAATTTCGATAATGGAACGGCAGGCTGGAACGACCAGTACGACAAAGATCAGAGCTACGCGGCGCAATCCGTTGCGACAGGCTACGGCAAAACGGCAGCGCCGACAATCAATAATCTCATCTGGTTGACCCCCTTCGGTCATCTCAAGGATTACATGAACGCCGGAGGGCCTGCGGACGGCCAGTGGTCCGATGATACCGCGACACTTTCCAATTATCTGCCAGGTGCAGATCCGAACAGTAAAAACTTCACCAGCGGAAAAAATCCCTACAATCGGGCGGCGGCCTCCCTAGGCATGCTCAATGGCAGCTTCGAAGCCGAACAGAAACAGCATGCCAACGACCAACTCGGATTCGGTAATTTCTATCGAGTTGCTGATATCTGGGTCAATGCCGAGGATGTTGCGCGGACCGACGTCGATTCGAGCTGGACCGATACGGAAATCAGGACTCCCGAGGACCCCTTTAGCCCGAATCTCAATGGTGGGCATCCCAATCTGTCGGACGCGCAGATCGATGCCTACGGATATTGGGGCCCCCTTGGGACTAAGCACGAGGGGGAACAGCAGTTATGGCACGATGCGATGGAGAACCCGGTTGTCTCCTATGGACCGATTGATGGTGCGCATGCCGAGGTTTCATTTGCGGTCCGTGGCGGTGCCTACGAGTATACCGTGGAGGTCGATTGGCCCCCTGCCTTTGAGTTGGACCTGAAGTATTGGTCCAGCAACAACGCATACCATCCTGCCAATGCCTTTTACGCGCTATGGTGGGAGCAGAATACCAAGCGTGGTCTCTTTCCCTGGACAGGTCACGGCTTCACCTACGACTGGTATTACGGGTTTAGCGACGCCCATTACGAAGCGATGTATCAACACCCTGAAATTCTTTCGAATTGGAACGCGAATTCCTTCTCCGAATTTATCGTCAGACCGGGTGCGGAATTTGAGGTGGTGCAAACCAAGGAGATAGTGGAGTACCTGACGGGTTCACCCGCCATGTATCAACCGACGAGTATTCCGGAACCCCGGGCCTTCCTGCTGGTTCTGTTGGGCCTGACCCTCTTGCCAGGGCGGCGAACCCGCAGGTGGCTGAAGAAGAGCCAGAGATCGGACTCGAACCGATGACCTGCTCATTACGAATGAGCTGCTCTGCCAACTGAGCTACTCTGGCGATCAAGATCTCTCAGATTAGCTGCCGGATGTAAGCGAAGCAATCCCCAGTCTGCGGCTGCCCCGGTCCTGGAGGGAGCGGTTACATCATATCGATCGGATCGACATCAGCAATCCACTGCACCTCGTCGGGCGATTTGATCTTTAGGGTGGCGGCGGCGACGAGCTGGCTGATGGAATCTTCCAGCGAGGCTTGCAATTGGATCGCAAAGCGGTATTTGCCACGCAGCTTCGCAAAGGGTGCGGGCGCCGGACCGAGCAAGCGAAGTTGAATCTCGGACTCCTCGGCGGCCTGGCGTATTTTTTCTGCCAGGGGTGTGGCAAATTCACGGGCAATCACCTCGCTGGGGCCGCGGACCACAATCCGCAGCATCGAGCCATAAGGCGGATAACGCAGCGCCTTGCGCAAGGGAAGTTCCTGGTTGGCAAACAAAGGGTAGTCGTGTCGGATCGCGGCCTGGATCGCAGGATGTTCCGGTTGACAGGTCTGGACCAACACATGCCCGCCCCGTTCGCTCCGTCCCGTGCGGCCGGCCACCTGGGTCACGAGTTGGAAGGTCCGCTCGGCAGCCCTGAAATCGGGAAGATGGAGCGCAGTGTCGGCGTTGATCACTCCGACGAGCGTGACGTTGGGAAAGTCGAGGCCTTTGGCGATCATTTGGGTGCCGAGCAGGATACGGACCTCGCCCGCACGGAATTTTTCCAGGGCCTCTTCATGGCTGCCGCGCTGCCGCATGGTGTCGGTATCCATACGCAGGCAGGTCTGGTCGGGAAACCGCTTGCGGACTTCGTCTTCAAGTCGTTCCGTGCCCTGCCCGCTAAAACGCAGTCCGCGAAAGCCGCAGGCGGTGCAGCAATCAGGGGCCGGGATCCGATGATCGCAGTAGTGGCAGAGGGCAAGATTTTTGCTGCGATGATGTGTTAAGGCAATCTCGCATTCCGGACATTGCACCACTTCCCCGCAGGAAGGGCACTGGATGTGGGTGGAAAAACCGCGGCGGTTGAGCAGAAGAATCACCTGCCCGCCATCGCGCAAGGACTCCTCCATGGCGTTGTGTAGCTGGCGGCTAATCGCTCCCCGGGTGTGGCGGTCCTGCTGGTGGCTGCGGAGATCGATCGTGGCCACGGTCGGTAGCGGTCGATTAAAAATGCGTCGGGGCATTTCGACTAACCGATACTGGCCTGCATCGCTCCGTGCGTAGCTCTCAAGCGAAGGGGTTGCCGAGCCGAGCAGCAGGGGAATCCCTTCGGCGGCGGCTCGCCGTTCGGCGACCTCACGGGCATGGTAACGGGGAGCGGTATCCTGCTTGAAGGAGGTTTCATGTTCTTCATCAATCACGATCAGGCCGAGTTGGGGGGTGGGTGCAAAAACGGCGCTGCGGGCACCCACAACGACCGGCACATCGCCGCTGGCAATACGGGCCCACTGACGATGCCGCTCGACGTCGCTTAAGTGGCTGTGCAGGACGGCGACCCGTCCGAAGCGGGAGCGAAAGCGGGCGACGGTCTGAGGGGTGAGGCTGATTTCCGG
>JAUWIQ010000422.1 GCA_030605285.1 Planctomycetota bacterium | reverse complement strand
TAGAGACACCCGAAAATTGTTGGAAGACCGCTTCTGTACACCAGAAACACCCTCCACCGAATGTTGCTCTGGCCAATTGCGCCGGAGCGGCCGTCGAGCGCATTTTTTCAGCATTCACAACGTGTCCTCCTCGATTGGCATGAGTCGACTTGCCTGAGTAGTTTACGAGCATACTGGCTGCGATCAAGCAGAGGCTTGCCAGGACCAGACAGATAATCGTAGCGAAGAAATACTTTTGCATGGTTCGAGATTGCGATAGTCTGGGAAGTTTTTAAGGCCCAACTGCGGCTAAGAGGAAATATGGTTTAGGCCTGGAATCGTTCCAGGAAGCACGGATGAGGCATGCCTAGTCTAAATTATCAAAGAAATTATTTAGCGAACTATCCTCAGCATCGATTCGGTCCGCTTCGGCTTTATCCGCATCGAAAAATCCAGCCACGACAGATTCGTCAGTCTCGCCGCTACGTTCTTCTTGGGAGGAAGATGGAGCCCTAGACTCTTCCTTGGATTGTTTCGATTTCGCCCCGATGTCAGGGAGCATTGAATCATCAATCCCAACAAAACTTCCAGACGTGGTTTCTTGATAATCTACAATAAGCACCGAGTCCAACTTTTCGCTCCCCTCTGCGGAGGCTTGATTCTCGCTGTCCGATGGTTTTTCTTCATGAACAGACGGCTCCTGCACAGCCCGCATGGTTACGGGGCCTACGGTGAGCAAGTCATCGTCAGCTAATTCGGTAGGTTTTTCAATTTTGTCATCATTCACAAACGTGCCATTCGAGGATTGAAGATCCCGCACAAATAATTTTCCATTCCGCTCGAATATTTCGCAATGTTCCCTGCTCACCACAGTTGTTTGTACCTTGATCGACGCCAGCTTGCTCCGGCCGATGACGGCAGGCAGTCGCAAGGGAACTTCGGTAGTTTCGGCCCCTTTAACCACAAACAGCTTGGCTTTCATGGAGGTGTCCTGATCTCGTGAATGCGAGTCATTCCCTGGTCTGATTCCATCCGTATCAGCCATTCTACGGGAAACAATAGATAGGTACAATCATTGGTATCGTTCACGGCTCGATGTCCCCAATATTTTCTTTTCCTAATTTCTTGGTACAGCGAAAAAACCAGAAAGGTAGCTTGTGGACAGGATTGCAAAACCCTTTGAGAATGGCATGCTGGTTAAAACAATGGTTCTATTGTTGTGGTTGTTAATTTGTTCTTGTCCCGCGGCCAGTGGACTCGATCCCGCCGCCGAGGAGGGATTTATCTCTCTCTTTGATGGCAGTTCATTGCAGGGCTGGTCCGCGCCCGACATGCGTTATTGGTCGGTAGAAGATGGCGCGATTACTGGCAGATCGAGTGAGGAGCTCCCCTGCCGGGAAAATCAGTTTCTTGTCTGGCAGCTTGGGGAACTTGATGATTTTGAACTCAGGCTAAAATTCCGTATTCTGGGTGAACCCTCCGCAAATTCCGGCATCCAGTTTCGCAGCCAAATTGCCGAGGATGGCCATGCCAAGGGCTATCAGGCGGACATTGATCGGGCGGGCAAGTGGTTGGGTGTGCTGTACGACGAACATGGTCGTGGGCTTCTGGCCAAGCGTGGCGAAAAGACGGTTATTGACCCACAGGGCGAGAGAAAGACGACTCCCCTGGGAGTGAAACAAGCGAGCGCGGATCTTGCTCGCTGGAATGATTATCAGATCATTGCCTGTGGAACACATTTGACACTCAAAATCAACGGTCTGACCACCGCAGAGGTTGTCGATGACGAAAGAGAGCACCACGATCTCTGGGGAAAGCTGGCGTTACAAATCCACTCGGGTCCCCCGCTGACGGTTCAGTTTAAGGAGATCCAGCTCAAACGCCTGCCCCTCTGTGGGGAGCGGAAAAAAATTGTGTTTCTGGCAGGCGCTCCTTCGCATGGGAGTGGGGAGCATGAGTTCAATGCGGGTGTCAATTTGTTAACCAAGCGCTTACAGGAAATAGGCTCTGTCGTCGTGGCCGACTACCATGATGACGGCTGGCCTGAAGATCCGACGGCGATGCAGAATGCCGATGCGCTAGTTGTCTACGCAGATGGACTGGGGTCCCATCCGCACGCTGGGCATCTCAAGGAAGTGGACAATCTGATCAAAAAGGGTGTTGGCCTAATGTGCCTGCACTATGCCGTGCATGTCGAACCGGGTGTGGCGGGAGAATTTTTTAAGCGTTGGATTGGTGGTTATTATGAATCCCGTTTTTCAAGCAATCCTCACTGGATCGCCGAATTGCAGCCGAATCCCGATCACCCAATAACGCGGGATGCAAAATCGGGTGCGATCAACGACGAGTGGTATTTTTCAATTCGCTTTTCGCCCGAGGAGAATGTGATTTCACTGCTGGAGGCGATTCCGGACACTCGGGCCCGCGCGATGAATGGCTATCCCAAAGTTAGCTATCCCCACATTGTGGCGGCGGCGGGCCAAAGTGAAAAACTGATGTGGGGTCTGGAACGACCCGATGGGGGTCGCGGGATCGGTTTTACTGGCGGGCATTGGCATCACAACTGGGCCCACGATTTACAACGTAACGCAGTGCTCACCGGGATGCTCTGGGTGGCCGGTGCAAAAATTCCGGAATCGGGGGTTCAGTCAACTGCGGTCAGTGAAGCGGAACTTAATAAGAATCTCGATCGCAAAAGCAAAATGGTTCCCGTGCGCTTGCCTCCGTCACTCAAGCCTGTAGCGGGGTCTGCTGCGAGTCCTTGAGAATCGCTTGCACCCAGTCCACGATTCGCCATTCCATCCAGCGACGATCGTGAGCCCGTTGCCGGCGCGCTAGAAATCCGAGGTGCCCGCCGTGATCGGTCGCATAGAATCTTATCCTTGGCGAAAAATCTGAGCCGTCAAACTGCGCAAAGGGAATGACGGGATCATCCTTGGCGGTGAGGATGATGGTTGGTCGCCTGATATGCATCAAAAGT
>JAUWIQ010000144.1 GCA_030605285.1 Planctomycetota bacterium | reverse complement strand
GGGTAGAGCCGAGAAAATCCCACTCGTTTTGGAAAAATCGACGACTCCGGCTTGTTGCGCCGCAGCCTCAAGCCACTCCACGTGATCGCTGACGGATTTCGGCATAAGATATCGATCGGTCCGGCACGGCAGCCCTAGCAGCAACCCCAGTCTGCACCTGGCCCTAGCAGCAATCCCAGTCTGCACCTGCAAGACCCCATTTTAAGTGATTTGATATCCTGGGGCAACTCAGACGACGGCAACTCAGACGACGGCAACTCGCCCGCCGCTCGTGCCCGCAAAAATACGCGGTTGGAAAACGCATCCGGGCAAAGCGGCGGTCTGCAATCGACGCCCCTGTCCGCAATCAAGCTGCGGCGGCAGATTCTCTTGCCGAGGAAACGGGAGCCCACTCTGCTCCCCCACCATCGCCTTTTCATGGGACCAGCAATCCGAATCTCTTTTTTCCCTGAAGCTTGTAGTTTTTTTTTTCTGAAGTTTATAGACTGTGAGGCAACTTAGGAATTCGCATGAAGAACATCCGAGGCAACCCTCTTGGTGGCTCGGGAGCGGACTAGCACAAAAGGGCAAGCACGATGCAAATCGATTGGGTATTGGAAAGTTCGATGGCACTACGAGCGCTCTATGCAGCATTTCTGGGCGCGGTCGTCGGTTGGGAACGGCAACTGCACGGCCACGCGGCGGGAATCCGCACGTATGGGGCCGTCTCACTCGGCGCGTGTGTCTTCGCACTTGTTTCATCTCACGTCGCTGCTGCCCCAGATCCAACCCGAATCGCCGCGCAAGTGGTCTCTGGAATCGGTTTTTTAGGCGCAGGCATCATTATTCGGGACGCGGGACGCACCACAGGGTTGACAACAGCGGCAACGATTTGGGCCATGGCGGCTGTGGGCATGGCCATCGCCTACAATATGTTTGTCCTGGGAACGCTGACCAGCCTGCTGCTGTTCTTCGTACTCGCGATCGACCACATACCCGGCTGGAAACGGGTGATGAAAAAGCACGACGATCCGGTCGATGAGTAAAATTTTGGTAGTCGCCGGCGGTCCAAAGCTTGACGAACGCAGTCGAGTGTGCGCAATGTCTCGCGCGGAATCCAGAGAAAACCCTGGGGTTCTTTCTCAGCGCGAAGGCCCATTTTCTCACGACTCCTGGGAAAATACCTGGCGGGCAAACGTCCAGAAAACCCCGGCGGATGTCCGTGCAGCGCGCGCCTGCCCGCAGCCTTTGGTGTGCAAAAAGCAGCCCGATGCGGTAAACTAGCGGGTATGAGTGGTCTCCACGCATCCATCCGGCAACTGCGTCGCGCTCGCGAAGCGCAAAGCGTCTGGCCAGCGATCCTGTTGGGCTTGATGGGCCTGGGACTTGCCACTGCCTCAGCCCGTGCGGAAACGCACCCCGGAACGATCCATTTCGGTCGTGACATCCAGCCGATTCTGGCGGACCGTTGTTTCAAATGCCATGGTCCCGACGCCAAGCAACGACAAGCGGGACTTCGACTGGACGGCAGAGAACCGCTTACCGCTGAGGGAGAATCGGGCTTGCCCGCGTTCGTACCCGGCCAGCCCCAGCAGAGTGCGATGTATCAGCGCATCCCCCACAAGGAGGCCGAAGAGCGCATGCCACCGGAAGATGAAGGGGAGCCGCTAACCGCAGAAGAGATCGAGCGGATTCGAATTTGGATTGAACAAGGGGCACCGATCACGCCCCACTGGGCATTCGTGGCTCCCAAGCCCCCCGCAATACCAGAAGTCGAGCAGGAGTCCTGGCCCCGAGGCGAGATCGATCGTTTCGTACTGGCGCGACTTGAAAAGGCAAGGTTGGCCCCCGCTCCAGAAGCCAATCGTCGCACACTCATTCGGCGACTCAGCTTAGACCTTTTGGGGCTGCCACCCACCGTGGATGAGGTCGAGGCGTTTGTGCGCGATGACTCCGCGGATGCGTACGAGCGACTCGTGGAGCGAATGCTCCACTCTCCTCATTACGGTGAGCGGATGGCTCAAGACTGGCTCGATCTGGCGCGCTATGCCGACACGACCGGTTTTGCTACCGATCGTCCACGGCCCATGTGGCTTTATCGGGACTGGGTCATTCATGCGCTGAACAACAACATGCCGTTTGATCAGTTCACGATCGCACAATTGGCCGGAGACATGCTACCCGACCCCAGCGCGGAGGACCGTCTGGCAACCGGTTTTCATCGCAGTTCGATGCAAGCACTCGGCAACAATCCACCCAAAGAGGAATTTCGCGTTAAGGGGATCATCGATCGAGTGAACACTACCGGCAGGGTTTGGCTAGGACTCACTTTCAGCTGCGCTGAATGCCACGACCATAAATTCGATCCGATCACGCAGCAAGATTATTACAGCTTATATGCCCTCTTCAACAACATTCCCCACGACGGTGAAAATTTCGAGGTGCAGGGCCCGCGTACAAAAGCCTGTTCGCCGCTGGCGCCCTTGCGGCGCGAGCAGATCGAACAGGAACTCTCCAGCCTGCGCAAAGAGATCCCTGCGGCAACCGCTGAAGCGTGGGCCAGTCGACAGCGGTCGTGGGAAGCAGATGTGGCCAAATTACTGGCGACCAAACCACCCACCCCAACGGTTCAACAAGAAATCCACCGTTCGCGGGACACCCTGGTTGCTCACTGGCCCCTGGAGCGCGATCTGCTCGATCGAGCGGCGGCGCCGGTCACGTTGGAACTGCACGCAGCAGAGGCAACCTGGGCCGAAAAGCCAAAAGATGCTGCGGTCGCCGAACCTGCCGAGGTGGCCCTGAAGCTTGCCCCTGGGGAATATCTCCGTGGGGGGGGGTGCGAAAAATTCCGCCTCCCGGGAGATCTCACCTTGTCCGCCCGCATCCAGACGACCGCCAGCAAGGCGGATATTATTTGCAAGTACGACTCGGAGCGGGCCGCGCGAGCATTTGTTTTTGGCATCGGTGGCGAGGGGGAAGCCAATGCCAAACCGGGAACCCTCTATGCCTGGGTGAGCCGCTCTCCGGAACGCCTGGAGGGGGTGCAGATCTACGGTTCCATTCCGGTCAACGACGGAAAACCGCATCACGTGGCCCTTGTGTTACGGGCCGGCAAATCGATCGAACTCTATGTGGACGGGCAACGGGATGCTGCCAGCCAGCGCGTGGGGGAAGTCCCTGAGACCGTTGCCGATGCCGACTGCGACCTGCTGCTCGGTGCCGGTTATGGTCTCAAAGAGGATGAAAAAAGTTATTTTCTCGATGGGCTGCTGTGGGATGTGCGTATGTATCAGGCTGCCTTGCCAGCCGCCGCAGAACTTGGCTTGCTCCCTTCCGGTGTTCTTGCGCTGCTCCCCAAGTCGGCCTCTGAGCGGAGCAGGGGAGAGGAGGCTGCCTTAGCTGAATTTTTCCGCTCGATTGATCGAACCGATGTCCCTGCCGACCTCGCCAGCCAGATCGATCAACTCACCCAGGAACTCGCGTCGCTCTCGCGACCCACGGAAGCGCAGGTCATGCTGGAGATGGAAGAACCCCGCAAGACCCATATTCATATTCGGGGAGATTTCACGCAGCCCGGCGAACCCGTAATACCAGCGGTTCCAGAATTCTTGCAGAACCCGCCGGACGCGGCAGTCCCCGATCGACTTACCCTGGCGCGTTGGCTTGTAAGCCCCGAAAATCCGTTGACGGCGCGCGTGGCGGCCAATCGCTTCTGGCAGCATTATTTCGGCGTCGGCCTGGTCGCAACCGCTGACGATTTCGGCTTGCAGGGCGCATGGCCCTCGCATCCGGCACTGCTCGACTGGCTGGCAATTGCATTCATGCAGAGTGGTTGGGACATGAAACAGATGCACCGTTTGATCGTCACCAGTGCGACCTATCGGCAGAGTTCCGCCCGCAGTCCCGATCAATACCAGCGCGATCCTGAAAATCGCTCGCTCGCTCGCGGACCACGATTTCGACTTGCGGCCGAGCAAATACGTGATAACGCCTTGGCCATTTCGGGACTGCTGTACGAAAAATTGGGAGGACCCAGTATTTACCCGTCCCAACCGGCGGGTCTGCTTGAAGAAAAAGGCCAGCTCCAGTATCACCCGACTTGGATTACCAGCGTCGGTCGCGATGCCTATCGCCGCGGAATCTACGTCAACTGGAAACGGATGAACCTGTATCCTTCCCTGGCCACCTTCGGCGCACCGACACGCGAACGCTGTACCGTGCGTCGGCCGCAAAGCAACACACCCCTACAAGCACTCGTACTCCTCAACGATCCCGTTTACCTGGAGGCTGCCCGACATTTCGCCGACCAGATCCTGTCCCAAGGCGCAGCAGAGCAGCTTGACTACGCGATGCGCCGCTGCCTGAGTCGCCCGCCAACAAGCGAGGAGCGCGACCGCTACACCCAATTCCTCAATCGCCAGATCGATCGCTATCAACAACACCACCACGAAGCTAGAGAACTACTCGACGAGGAGGAGATGCCCGGGGAACCGACCGCGGAACTCGCGGGGAGGGCGGCTTGGACTCTGCTGGCAAGTGTACTCTTGAACCTGGATGAAACGATGAGTAAACAGTAGCCCCGGAAAACAGAAATGGCCCCACGTAGCGCAGAGAACCTCCCAGAGAACGCCATGCATATCGAGCAGAAACTAAGCGGTGCGCTCAATCGTCGTGCCTTCTTTGCGCGCTCAAGTACCGGGATTGGTACCGCAGCACTCAGCTCGCTGTTGGCCCGCGAAGCCCAGGCCCACACCCAAGCCGGGCGCGGAGGCGTGACGCATTTTGCCCCCCGTGCGCAGCGCGTGATTTATCTCTTCATGTCGGGCGGTCCATCGCAAGTCGATATGTTTGACCACAAGCCACTCCTGGCCGAACAGAACGGTCAACCGATTCCGGCCGACCTGATCAGGAACCACAAGTTCGCCATGATTAAAACGGCCCAACCGCTGATCAAAGGTTCGCCACACATTTTCCGCCCCCATGGAGAAAGTGGCAATGTCCTCTCCAGCCTCTTGCCCTACACCGCCCGGGTGGCCGACGAACTGGCCATCATCCGTTCGGTCCATACGGATACATTCAATCACGACCCGGCTGTGATGATGATGAACACCGGGTCGGTCCGCTTCGGTCGGCCTTCGATGGGGTCGTGGCTTTCCTACGGACTCGGCAGCGAGAATGAAAACCTACCTGGTTTTGTAGTACTTGCGTCTGGAGTGAATACCAACCAACCCTTGCTGCAGGCTTACTGGGGCAGTGGATTTCTCCCCTCTCAGTATCAGGGCGTGCAATTTCGCAATCAGGGTCAGGCCGTCCTCTATGTCCGGAATCCCCCAGGTATCGACCGTGCCACACGCCGCGAAATGCTCGATTTGATCAACGCCTCAAACCGGGCCCGTTTGTCGGAGGTGGGCGATCCGGAAATTCTCGCTCGAATTAAGCAGTACGAAATGGCGTACCGCATGCAGATGAGCGTCCCCGAACTGACCGATCTTTCCCGCGAACCGAGCTACGGGCATAAAGCGTACGGGACGCAGCCTGGTAAGACTGCGTTCGCGAACAACTGCCTGCTGGCCCGGCGTCTTATCGAACGGGGCGTACGCTTTGTCCAGCTCTACCACAAAGGCTGGGACAGCCATACGCGGTTGGAGTCGGACCATCAACGGCAGTGTCGTCAAACCGACCAGCCGATCGCGGCCCTGCTCGAGGATCTCCGGCGTCGTGGACTGCTCGACGACACGCTTGTGCTTTGGGGTGGCGAATTTGGCCGGACCCCCATATCGCAAGGTGAGGGCAACAACTACGGTCGCGATCATCACCCCTACGGCTTTACGATGTGGATGG
>JAUWIQ010000354.1 GCA_030605285.1 Planctomycetota bacterium | reverse complement strand
CCATCGAAGCGAGTGGGGGCATCCAATGTGCGCCCACGCGCGAGGGGAAACATACTTTCGGCTGTGGGGGGGATGGCAAGTTGCACGTGATTGATGTGGAAACCGGATCCCCTTGTGAGACGATCGAATCGGCGACCCCACACTCTCGACTCCAGCCGTGTACGGAGAAGACGTCTATTTTGGCACCGAGGGGGCCAAGTTATTCAGCGTCGATTGGCGACAAAAAAAGATTCTCTGGACCTACCAAAATCCGCGTCGCAAAATTTCGTATCGCTCAAGTCCGGCGGTGACTGCAGAAGCCGTTGTGATTGGCGGTCGCAACCAACTCGTTGAAAGGATTGAGCGGAGCGATGGCGAATTGAAGTGGTCGTTCCGGACGAAGGGCCGCGTTGACTGTTCACCTGTGGTTGCTGGCAAACGCGTGTATGTAGGGTCGACCGATGGGCGTCTGTATGGACTCGATCTGGAAAGTGGTGATCTGGTATGGTCATTTGATGGTGGCTCTGCGTTCACGGCTTCTCCGGCAGTTGCTGATGGTCGTCTGGTCATCGGTAACGGCGATGGTGTCCTCTACTGTTTCGGTGAGAAGCAAGAAAAGTAACCACAGACTCTTTACGGCGATAAAAGTAGAAGGTGTTCGATGGCAACCGAGAGTACAAAAACGGGTGTGGGAAGCTACTTCATCTCCAACTATCCACCTTTTTCTCAGTGGAAGCCGGAAAATGTGGCCGATGTAGAATCCGCGATGCGGGGGCCACCGACGGCACTACCTCTCGGTCTCTATCTGCATATCCCCTTTTGCAGGAAGCGGTGCAAATTTTGTTACTTCAAAGTGTTTACAGAAAAAAATAGCGGTCAGATTGAAGAATATCTGGCGGCGCTCTGTCGCGAAATCGAACTCGTCAGCCAGCTTCCTGTGATGAGGGAGCGTCCCTTCCGGTTTGTCTATTTTGGCGGAGGAACCCCGTCTTTTCTCAGCAGCAAGCAACTTGTGTATCTTGTCGATCGTTTGCGAGAGCATATTGGCTGGGAACAAGCCGAGGAGGTGACCTTCGAATGCGAACCGGGAACATTGTCGGCACCGAAGATTCAAACGCTCAAGGATCTGGGGGTCACGCGGTTGAGTCTCGGTATCGAAAATTTTGATGATCGCATACTTGAGGAAAATGGCCGCGCGCATTTAGCAGCTGAAGTCTACCGATCGTGGGAATGGATTCAGAACGTAAATTTTGACAGCGTCAACATCGATCTGATTGCCGGAATGGTGGGAGAAAATTCGGCCAATTGGCAGGACTGTATTGAGCGTACGCTTGCCCTTGCGCCCGACAGCGTCACGATCTATCAAATGGAACTACCCTTCAATACGGTTTATTCTCAAGATATCGTCGGAGGCGAGACAGCCGTTGCCGTGGCCGATTGGCCACAGAAAAGAGAATGGGTTGCACAAGCATTTTCTGCGCTCGAGTCGGCGGGTTACAGGGTTTCGAGCGGCTACACGCTGGTGCGTGATCCGGAGCAAGTGCAATTCAGCTATCGGGATCATCTCTGGCGAGGAAGTGACTTAATTGCTACCGGTATCGCCAGTTTTGGTCACCTTTCAGGAGTCCATTATCAAAACAAACCTGAGTGGAACGACTACGTTAGTGATTTAGAGCAAGGAAAACTTCCGCTGGGACGCGGACTCTGTCCCACACCGCATCAGGCTCTCATTCGGGAAATGATCCTCCAACTGAAAAAAGGTCGTATTGACGCCACTTATTTCAAGAAGAAATTTGGTGTCGATATTCTCTCCGAATGGAAACCAGTTTGGTCGCAGTATCACGCCGATGGTTATCTTTCGATCGAGGGAACGGAAGTGATTATCTCACGTGAAGGATTGTTGAGGATCGATGGTCTCTTGCCGGCGTTCTTCGAGCCAGAGCATCAGGGGATTCGCTACACATGAACCTCGTTTTTAAAATGGGAGAATACGAGGCGCTCTTCCCGACTGATCGCAAATACGCCAAAAACCATATGTGGGCGCTCCCAAGCGACGACAGCTGGCGATTTGGTTTCGCTGCCTACGCAGTACGCCTGCTCCAGGATGTTTATTTTTTGGATTGGGAAATAGCTCCCGGGATGCAGGTTGAGCAAGGCGCACACATTGGAGATGTCGAAAGCAGTAAAGCGGAAAGTTCGTTGCATGCTCCGCTTTCCGGCACAATTCACCAGTTCAATCGTCTCCTGCTGAAAGATCCTTCCGCAATCAACGTCGATAAGTACGGCGCAGGATGGCTTTTTGAAATGCAGGCTCCAGCAGATGCACTCCTGGAGCCTGCAGACTACATCGAACACCTGCAAGCGGTTTGGAAAGTCACACAAAAAACAATTAAAGGGCAGCTGAATCACTAGAGCCAGCCAACGCCGTGTACGCCTCGACCGTTGCGAACGCCAGAAAATCGATTACGATAGACCAGTATTCTTGAGGGCTTTTTTTCGCGCTAAACCCCATTTATTGAGTGTACCTGACATGGCAAGCCGCATCGCAGTCGTGGTGTCCCAGGGACAGAGCCACCATCCGGCCAAGCGAAACCTGGAAGAGGAAATTGTGGCCCGACTTTTGACCGAACGGTCAGTCGAAGTCACCGTGATTCCAAATCTCTACGATCTGACGGCAGATGGATCGGCCATGCTCTGCCTGCAAGGGATCACACACGACATGCTCGTGCTGGCTTGGATGTATCCCCGGGCCATCCGGTGGATTCTCAACCGCAATGGCATCCTGGGGCAAGAGGGAGCCACACTCCTTAAGGAGGAAAGCGAGGAAAGTGACGATGCTGATCCGGTAGATGAAAGTATCGCCCCAGAGGAAGCCGATGATTCGGCAACGCAACGCGTGATCGAATCGCTCGAAATACCGGATCGTAAGATTTACTGTCTGAATCTTTCCACCGCGACCGATCCCGATGTTTTTGTTGAAGAAATCAAACGCATCGCAGAGGAGGCACAAGTCAAAACCATCGAGCCCCTCGGTTGGCTCAACGGGAATCCGAAACAAGAGCATGTGCAGCGGATGGTTCAACCACCACCTGGCAATATCGAACACCAGGCCAGCACCACCGCAGCACCATCACACGAAAAGGCAACCGTCATTGAAGAAACAACCGAAAGACGTTGGTATCCGGTGATTGATATGAGTCGCTGTACCAATTGCATGGAGTCTATCGATTTTTGTCTCTTTGGAGTTTATGGTATCGATCAAGCAGATACGATTCTGGTTGAACAACCCGATAACTGTCGTAAGGGGTGCCCCGCCTGCTCCCGCGTTTGTCCCGAAAACGCAATTCTTTTTCCGCAGCACAAAACTCCAGCGATTGCCGGGAGTGCGGATGTTGTTGCTGCGTTGAAGATCGACCTTTCCAAGCTTTTTGGTGCTCCAGAGGGTGATGCGGTCGATGTTG
>JAUWIQ010000044.1 GCA_030605285.1 Planctomycetota bacterium | reverse complement strand
CAGCAGGTCGCGCGGCTGGCAGAATCGAAACGGCCGGCCAGTCTTCCGGTAGTGGCGTTCAATGAGGTAATCGACCGCTTCCCGGTGGTACTCCAGGCCCAGTTTCGGTGAGATGATCTCGAACAGCCGGCGGAATTCCTCTTCGCTCGGATCATTTACTTCGATCTTGTACGGAATTCGGCGCAAAAACGCCTCGTCGACCAAGTCGCGCGGCTCCAGGTTCGTCGAGAAGATGACCAACTGGTCGAACGGCACTTTGATCTTCTTGCCGTTGGGCAGGCTGAGGAAATCGTATCGCTTCTCCAGCGGCACGATCCAGCGATTCAGCAACTCGTCGATCCGCATCCGCTGCCGTCCGAAGTCGTCGATCACCAGCGTTCCGCAGTTGCTTTTAAGTTGTAGCGGTGCTTCGCTAATGCCGGTCGAGGTGTTTATGGTCACCTCGAGTTGCGACATGGTAAGCTCTCCGCCGGCGACGATCGTCGGCCGTCGGATGCGGACCCAACGCCGGTCGATCCTGCGCTGGTCGAGCAGTCCGCCGCCCGAGTCGACCGGCACCTCTTCGTGGTTGACCGGGTCGAACAGCCGGACGATTTCGCCGTCGACGCCGATCGCCCTGGGTATCCAAGTCTCTTGGCCGAATGCGGCGGTTACTCGCTCGGCGATGCTGGTCTTTCCGTTGCCCGGCGGTCCGAACAGGAACAATCCACGTCCGGAGTTTATCGCAGGCCCCAGTCTATCGAGCATGTTTTTGTTAAGCACCAGACCGTCGAACGCGCGGTGAAGGTCCTCGGCGGTCGGGTGTTGGTTGGTAAGCGACTGTGCATGGACGCTTTCGATATAGTCCTTCAAAGCGACGGGGGCGGAACCGAAGTAGGTGCAATGTTGTGAGTACCGCCTGGCCCGTTCTCGTCCCATGTCGGTCAACTGGTACAGGTAGTCGTTCATCGGTGCGGCGCCGCGATGTCCGACAAGCTGATCGTTTTTCATGCCGCGCAACAGTTCATCTACCAACACAAACGGCAGCTTGACCTGCTCGGCTATGTCGCGTCCGGATGCGTCGCCCCGTGAGAGCAGGAACTTTAGGATAAGTGCCTCGACCTCGCTGTCTGTCAGGTCGGCCTTGCGGAACGATTCCGGCTCGATCGGCACGAACGTGCTGCGAAGACGTTCGCTTTGCTCGCGATTCGTTGGGTGGCTGGTGGCTGAACGAAGCGAAGCCCCAGACATGTTTTGCTGGGGCACCGCTGCGCTATGCCCCAGCCACCCCCCCGTGTCAGTATCTATCGAGTCCGTCATAATTCCCTAAAGCAATTTTCAGTAGTTCAAAATTGGCCGTGTAAAATTTGAAACTACTGAAATTTAGCTTTTTTCCCGCCACGGTATACTAATTTGTCGGGGAGCTGCACAAATGCAGGTTTTTATTCGAGGTGGGTCAAATTTCCGCCGCCATTGACGATCGGCCGGCTGGAACGTAAAAAAGTTATAGTCCGGCTTACTTACCGTCGGCGTCCGATGAGAGGCCCCCACAATGGGGACCTGTGAACCTGGTCAGGGACGAAAGTCAGCAGCCATAAACAGTCATCTTCTTGTGCGGTGGGCCTCTCGTTGCGTTGCCCGGTAGCGCTGGTTTAGGAGTTGCGACCTGCAGGATGCCATGTCGGAAGAAGATCAGCAAAGTTCAGCCACCGGGGAGCAGATTTCCGGCGACGATTACGTTGTGATCGCGCGGCGCTATCGCCCACAGCCCTTTACCGACTTGATCGGACAAGAGCATGTCGCCGAGGCCCTGCGGGCGGCGATCGCCACAAACCGTGTTGGGCCCGCCTACCTGTTCACCGGGGCGCGGGGGGTAGGAAAAACCTCAGCCGCCCGCATTCTCGCGGCCGCCCTCAACGCCCCCGAGGACGACCCGGGGCTGGCCGATATCCGTGAGGCAATTTTCCGCGGCGAAGATCTCGACGTGTTGGAAATCGATGGCGCGAGCAACCGTGGAATCGACGACATCCGGCAATTGCGCTCCAACGTGAATAGCCGCCCGAGTCGTTCGCGATTGAAGATCTACATTATCGACGAAGTCCACATGCTCACGCGCGAAGCCTTCAACGCCCTGCTCAAGACCCTTGAGGAACCACCCGAGCACGTCAAGTTTATTTTCTGCACGACCGAGCCCGGGAAGATCCCCATTACGGTATTATCCCGCTGCCAGCGTTTTGACTTTGCAGGAATCGAATCGGAATCGATCGTAACGAGGCTGCGGCAGATCGCAGAGGCTGAAGGGGTCGGCATCGATGCCGATGCTCTGGAATTACTCGCCCGGCGGGCAGACGGATCGATGCGTGACGGGCAGTCCCTCCTGGAACAATTGCTTGCCTTTACGAGTGAACAAATCTCGGCCGCTACCGTCCATCGCATGCTCGGCACCGCCGAGAGTACGCGACTGCTGGCAATGGCCCGCCGATTTGCCACGCATGACGCAGCCGGTCTGCTTGTCGATCTGGATACGGCAATCCGCGAAGGGGTCGACATAGGTAATCTGCTCGAGCAGTTATTGGGAGTTTTTCGGGACTGCATGACAGCCCAGGCAGGTTGCGGCCCCGAAACCTTCCTGCATGTTGCAACCGATCATGAGGTGGAAGCGGTGCGGGAGATTGCGGATCAATTGGGCATGGAAACGGTCCTGGCGATCCTACAAATCCTCCAGCAGGCGGTAGGCGACATGCATTATTCCACCCAGCGCCGCTCGCTGGCCGAAGTGGCCTTAGTCCGCGCCGCCCAACTCGAGGACCTCGAACAACTTTCAGTCCTGATCGCCCAACTCAGCGCGGATGGCAGTCCGGATCCGACGCGGCGAGCAGAAACGCCGCGTCCTCAGGACGGCAAACAGAACCCAAGCGAGCCAAAAAAAAAATCCGCTAGTTCCCGCCCCAAGACAGCCGCGGCCAGCAACACGCCCCAGCCCTCGCAAACATCCCTTCCTGCTCAAACCGGAGGAGGCGATTCCGAAAAAGAGCCGGCTGCTCCCGGCAATCCGGATGCCGCTCCCCCGGCAACAAAACTGACAGCGGCCAATGTGCAACAGGTCTGGACCGCGGCCCTGGAAAAGATTTCCGATCTGATTCGGGCGAACGCCCAAGAAAACCATCGCGTCATCGCCTCAGCAGAGAATGCCCTTGCGGTGAGCTTTGAGGATAATTGCAGTTTTTCCAAGTCGATCTGCGAACGTCCGGAAAATACGCGAAAAATCGAGGGTGCGGTTTCTGAGGTGGTCGGGGCGCCTGTGCGTGTGGTATTTACGATCGCCGAGAGCGCGACGCCCACCGAGGAGGTTCCCCCGGAGCGACCCGCTTCACGGAAGGAAAAAATGTCTGCGGTTGCCGAGAATCCTATGGTCCGGCAAGCCCAGAAGTTATTTGGAGCACGCCCCACAAGCGTTGATTAATTTTTTTTTAAACTCATTTAGAGGAGATTGAAAAGGTGTTCAAGGGATTATCGGATCTAGGATCCATGCTCAAGCAGGCCCAGGCAATGGGCTCGCGGATGAAAGAAATGAATGAGCATCTGCGTGCTGTTCGTGCGAGTGGAAGCGCGGGGGGAGGGTTGGTTGAAGTGGAAGTCAACGGTCTTGGAGAAATGCTGCGGCTCTCCATCGACCCCTCGCTATTGGAAAAGCAGGATCTCGAACTCCTGGAAGATCTCGTGCCAGCGGCGACCAATCAGGCTCAGGCCAAAGCCAAAGAACAGCATGCTCATGTTTTGAAAGATCTCACCGGGGACATGGATTTGCCCGGACTGAACGACGCAATCAATTCCCTCACGGGGGGTCCGACAGACCCCGATACCACTTAAGATGTCGCTGCCTATCTGCGATGCCGTTGGTCATCGGCAGACGAACCGTAGTGAGGAGTAGCCATGGATCAGGTTTGCGAGTCGGTAAGTCAGCTTGTCGACTACTTTGAGCGTTTTCCGGGGATCGGCAAAAAATCGGCCCAACGTCTTGCCTATCACGTCCTGCGGATGCCGGAACAGGAAGCGTACGCACTTTCCGATGCGATTGTGCAGGTCAAGAAAAATGTTCGCTACTGCAGTACGTGTTTTAACCTCACCGAGGATCCGCAGTGCAGCATTTGCCGTGACACGCAACGCGATCAAACGAGGGTACTCATTGTCGAGCAACCCCGCGACCTGATGGCTCTTGAGGCAACCGCAAACTATCGTGGGCTCTACCACGTACTCTTAGGCAGGATTGCTCCGTTGGAGGGTATTGGGCCCGAGCAACTCACCATTGATAGCCTTTGCACACGCATTAAAGAGGGCACCATCCAAGAGCTCATCATGGGAACCAATCCCACGCTCGAGGGCGATGGAACCGCACTTTATATCAGCAACGTCCTGGGGGATCTGCCTGTAAAAATCACGCGTCTCGCGAGGGGCATCACCAGCGGGAGTGTCCTGGAGCACGCCAACCGAGAAATGCTTGCGGATGCGATTGATGGCAGACAACCATTTTAATGATTTTTCCGTAACATGAAGGGCAAAACACCCGCTTTAATGGGGTCCTGAAAAGAACCCCCGGAATAAAATGAGGTAGACTAAGAGTTGAGGTCACCCGGGGACCGCCCAAAAGGGCTCCCATCCACTTGGAACCGAATACACTATGCGACTTTCCTTCGGCCAGGAACTGAAACTCGTCCAAAAACAGATGTTGGCTCCACGGATGATTCAGTCCATGGAGATTCTCCAGCTCCCAATTCTCGCGCTGCAGGAACGGATCGAGCAGGAAATTCAGGAAAACCCTGTACTCGACATCAAAGAGATTGATCCGAATCTACCGGATGAAGAGCACGAAACGGAGACGCCCGACGATTCGGAAGATACGGAAAAGGAACTCGTTGTCGATGAAACCAAAAACAACGAGGAGGATTTCGAGCGACTGATCAACATGAATGATGAGTGGCCGGAAACCTTTGAGGAACGGCGCCGGCCTTCGGCCGATCGAATTGAACAGGAATCCGCCCGCAAGCACGACACCATGGCAAACATGGTGAATCGGCCCCAGACACTTCAAGATCATCTGCACAATCAGGTAAGTTGGTTCGATATCGAAGAAGATCTTTGCCAACTCGTTGACCGCATCATCTACAACCTCGACGCGGACGGACGCTTACAGGGACAACTCCAGGACCTGTTGGAACCCGACGCTCCGCCCGAACGCCTTGCCCGCGCCGAAACGGCGCTCGAGATCGTGCAGCGACTGGATCCACTCGGCGTGGGCGCTCGCGACGATCGCGAATGTCTGCTGTTGCAAATCAAGCCTGGAATTCCGTTTTACGCCGAACTCAAAAAACTGCTCGAAAATCACCTCCAGGATCTGGCCGCCAACCGCCTGCCGATTATCTCAAGAAAGACAGGATATTCGATCGAGCAAATCCATCGGATTTGGGAAGAGCTCAAGAAGCTGAATCCGCACCCGGGGGCAATCTTTAAAGACACGCACGTACCGCTGGTCACACCCGATGTCTACGTGGAACGCAATGATGAGGGCGAGTACGTTATTCGGCTTGACGACGAACGAACCCCCGACCTCTACATCTCTCCCTATTACAAAAAGCTCCTCGCCAATCGGGATGCAACACCGGAGACCAAGGAATACATCAAACGAAAAATTAACGCAGCCCAATGGCTCATCGAATCGATCCAACAGCGGCGCAGCACGCTGACTCGCGTGTCGCAGGCTATTGTGGACCACCAAACCGAATTTTTGGACAAGGGCCCGGAAGCAATTGAGCCGCTGAAGATGCAGCAGATCGCGGACAAGGTGGGGGTCCATGTGACGACGGTCAGTCGCGCGGTTGATGACAAGTGGATCCAGACCGCCCGAGGCATCTTTCCGCTGAAACGTTTTTTTGTGGGTGGTACGCTCAGTGCAGACGGCGAAGAGGTTGCCTGGGACGCGGTCCGAATAAAACTGCAAGAGATCATCGACAAGGAAAATAAGAAAAAACCCCACAGCGACGATGAACTGGTTCGGCAACTTGCCGAACACGGTCTCAAGGTTGCCCGACGTACGGTCACTAAATACCGCAAAAGCATGAACATTCCCAGCTCGCGCCAGCGGCGCGACTGGCTAAAAAAAGATGCCTGAGCCACCGGGCTATTCACTCCGGTTCGCTGAGAGCCCGCCAGGGAGACTAAGGGGGCGTCAACGGCGGCGCCCGGCAAGACTTTTTCAGGGCCCTTTTTGCGTAATCGGCGTAAAAATCACCTGTTTTATAAACGGGTGACGCGGCCTGCATTTTTCCCTATGATACCGCTAGAGGTTTTCGGTGTATTGTGGCGCGAAACTGCGTCCGAGCTATTTGCAGATGGCAGGCTGAAAATGATTTGCCCTTTTTGTCGTAAAGACAACGATCATGTGATCGATTCACGGGCCAGTGAAGACGGGTTTGTGATTCGTCGGCGCCGCGAGTGCCATGCCTGCGATCGCCGCTACACCACCTACGAGCGGATTGAGGAACGACCGTTGAAGGTGGTGAAAAAAGATGGCACGCGGATTGTCTTTGACCGGGACAAAATGAAGGCCGGTATCGAGAAAGCCTGCTGGAAACGTTCTGTACGGGACGAACAAATTGAGGCCATTCTTTCGCATATAGAAAACGATATCTACGCCAAGTTCGATGCCGAGGTGGAGAGTGGCTACATCGGTGAATTGATCATGGACCATCTGCGGCACCTCGATCAGGTCGCTTACGTCCGCTTTGCCAGCGTCTATCGGGAATTTCAGGACGTCCACGACTTCGTGGATGAACTCCAACCGATGCTCAAAGACGAACAGACCAAGTAGGCCCCCAGTTTCCCGGGCAGAGCTCGTCGTATCCGATCGACAACCCAGCTCAAACAGTCACTTGGCAGCGGATGTAGCAATGCTGTCTTGGATAGTCGCCGAACCCTGTTGGGCTGTGTTGAGATTCTCCAGCAGATGAAATATTCTTTTCCCTTATATTTTCCAGGGCTCACGCGAATGGCTATTCAAACTATGGGCCAATAGAAAATCCGTCCCCTCCCAGCTGGCAGTTGACCTTGCACTCGCGCGGCGTTTTGCGGAGACTCCGCCACCCTCTTGTGGGGCATTCTGTGCGGTGGCGCGGGCCACCGCTATACGGTTGGGCCATGGTAAGCTGAGCGATGAGATCACGACAACGATTCCGCATAGGCCCCCTGTTGACGATCTTCGTCTGCACGGCAATCCTCGGCTGCCACGGACCGCTCGTTCCCGATGCCTACCCGCCCGATTGGAACGGGCAGGAGACTGAATTTCTTGTGATTCCTGAAGAGGTGGGATTGAGCTTACCGAACCCGTCGGCGTTTTCCCCCACAAATTCAGAGGCCTTCTGGAATGAGCTGGTCGATATCGTCAGCGATTATTTCCGCATCCAGCAGGAACAGCGGGTACAGAAACTCGGTGGCCATTGGATCGAGGGGCGCATCCAAACCTACCCGCAGACCGGTGCCACCTACCTGGAGCCCTGGCGGTGGGATTCGGTCACCCCGTATGAGCGGACGCTCGCCACGCTGCAATCGATTCGCCGCACGGCAATGATTCGTATCGTGCCCAATGGGCCCGGTCTACTCGTCGATGTGCAGGTCCTCAAGGAGCTTGAGGATGTCCCGAACCTAGCACACAGCCGTTCCGGGGTGGCAAGTTTCCGCTTTGGTGAAACGGTAAGTCAGCGCACGGAAAGGATTGCCGAGGTAGGTGGCCCCGCCGGCTGGATCCCCATGGGCCGGGACGTGGCCCTGGAACAAGAAATTCTCGCTCGGCTCTACGAGCGGATGAACCCAATCCCCTTCTAGGGTCGCACCGCATCCGCCACCGCTGCGAACAGCAGGCAAATCAGTCTGTAGGGAGTTGGGAAGAATCTGCGGCCGATTGCGTTCCCGTTCCCAAGGTGATCGGGGCCGCAGCAGGCCCGGACGTTTCGGTGACCTGGGGCAAGCGGAGCGTAAAGGCGGTCCCCTTGCCTAAGGTACTGGCCACAAGAATTTTTCCCCGGTGCGCTTCCATAATGTCGCGACAGGCGGCCAAACCGACCCCGGTGCCCCCCTTGCCCGATTCGTCCGGCCCTTTTTTGGTAGAAAAAGGGATCGAAAATCCTGGGTAATTGCTCCTGAGGAATTCCGCCTCCGGTATCTCGCACCGAAAGTTCCACCATCTGCGAAGCCGGATCGAATCCGACTGAGATCATCACCTGGCCACCCTTCGGCATCGCTTGGCGGGCGTTGATGATCAAGTTCAAGAGAACCTGTTGGATTTGGTTCGGATTTGCCCTGGCCAGTGGCGCTTGCTGAATCTTACGTTCCACTGCAATCCGATATTTTCGCAATTCGCGTTCCAAAAGCACCAGGGCATCATCGACCAATTTTGCCAGATCGGTCGGCTCAAAGTCGCCGGTGCGGTTGCGGGCAAGCCCTAGAATGCCGTTGGTGATCTTCGCAGCCCGCTCTCCGGCGGCGAGAATTTTTTCAAACGCTTTGTCCCGGGTCGCATCGTCTTTGTGCCGCATCCCCATCTTCGCGTAATTGATGATGGTCATCAGCACGTTGTTGTATTCGTGGGTGGTGGTCCCTAAGAGTTCGCCGAGCGCGGCAAGCCGCTGAGCTTGCGCCAACTGCTGTTTCAAGAAGCGTATCTCATCTTCTCGACTCAACGACTGAGAATGATAATTCATGGACCTATCTTCCGGTTCCACCCAACCCATCTACTTTCGCTCGTTTATCGAAGTGCCAGATTCGCACTGTCTTGCCGACTTGTAATGTCTTAACTTATTGCAATTAGGTGACTTAGCGACAACCTGCATATCGACGAATCGACCTGGGCAGCTAAACCCCATCCTCCTATAATTCCTCCCGCCGCATGCCAACCCGTGAGCGGTTTCACCCAACCTTGTCGCTTGGAGAAGTTAGGATGCACTCCGTGGAACTACTCGAGCAGGCGCTGGAAATCGCGAAAAAACTTGGATATCAGGTTCGTGAGGAATGTGTCGGTGGTAACGGAGGAGGAAGCTGCGTAGTTCGCGGGCAGAAATCGCTTTTTTTGGACCCCATGCTCGATATTCCGGACCGCCTGGAACTGGTCTGCCAGGCCCTCCAGGAAGATCCGCTGCTCCCTACGGCCAGAGTCTCCGGGGAACTCGCCGCACGACTTCAGAAAATCCCGCCCCAGGTCGCTCCTCCCATGCGAAATCAAGATGCGGCATGACCACCCCGGACTTCAGACCGTGGGGGCATAGAGCTGCTGCGACTCGATGTATTTCTCCACGCTCCGCGGTGTCTGGTAGCGGATGCTTTTGCCTGTGGCGAGGCGATCCCGCAACACGCTGCTGCTGATATCAAGTTGGGGCATCTGCACCTTTTGAGATTCCAACTCCGCACACCGGTCTGGACTCAAAAAGGCGGCGAGCGGGCTGAAGTCGATCCCACTTCCGGGTCGTCCAACCACCAACAAGGTCGCAAGTTCACAGATCTCGACCGGTGATTTCCAGTGTGGAAAATCAACGAGTGAGTCCGCTCCCATCAGCAAAAACTGCTCTGCGGTGGGTT
>JAUWIQ010000095.1 GCA_030605285.1 Planctomycetota bacterium | reverse complement strand
GCTGGGAAAAGAAACGGCGTATAGAATTGGGCATTGCTGATTATACCGAGCGTTAAATTTGCCGAAGCTAATTGATCGATACAATCGGTGGCGGCAGGCATTGGCCAGACGGGGTTTGCGCGGACCTCATAGATAATCGCCAACTGCTCAAAATCGTGGTCGGAAAAAGTGTCCGCCGTGGTGACGGGTTTCAGAATCGATTTGGCGACCGATCGCCAGACTTTAACGATCTCGACTTCCGGATACTCAATCCCAGCTTGTTGTCGCTCCGTGCGCTCCTCCTGAATTTTCCGCTGCAGGCATGTGATTAGGTCTCGACCCAGCACCCTGTACTTCGATTCACCCGAGTCGGCCCTCCCCACAAGGTGGTCCACCAAATCGCCCGTATCTGATTGGTTGCCGCACATCCCAACAAACACTTCACCAAGAGACGCTTCAAGAGATGCTGAAGGATTTTGTTCGGCTGGGATTTCCACACCTGCACCGATGTCCCCACTACCGCTGATAAATAATGTGCCGTAGATATCAAAACAGACCGCGCGAATACCTGCCAGCTTCTTCGGCATCGCTCGTTGGCTCGTCTGAATGGGATCCAGGGGTTGACTTGCGGCGCGCACCATGTGGCAGTACTGGACATTCATGACATCGATCGAATCGGACGAAACCGTTCGATTTTCAAAAAGAAATCGAGGATTTCACCATATCTCTCAAGATTTGATAGTACTATTTCTCGTTCGGATTCCAAAAGACCCTGATAGATTATCCACAATCGGCGTCCACAAAGCTGTGGATGATAGTGGTCACGTACGGCACGTGCATTTTTCAGCAAAGCATGTGATTCTGCAATCGTACTCAGACTCTCGGCAACCCGTGGGTTCTGGGCAAATAATATTTCATGGTGCTTCCACGAACTGTTGAGCTGTAAAATAAGAACACTCTGCATTTCTGGGGTCAACATTGCAAAATCGATCGTGCCATCGGCTACTAATCGATCAAAAGAGTCGCCCGCAGTATCGAGTGTGATTGATCGTCGATCGAAGGCCGCGATGGTCTTTTGGTAAGCCGCAAGAATGTCTCTGCGGATCTGGTCTAGTCCTATTAAATCGACCGGAACAGCAAAACGCTCATAGAGGGCAGAAAAATCGATTCGATTGTTTTCGAAATCCTTGGTGATCTCGGGCAGTTTGCGGCCAAGCAAGTTTCGGCCCATAAGTTGAGATTCCAAAAACACCATCCCAAATCCTTCTGCAACACTGGTCGTGATCAAAGCATCGGACGCTGCCAGACTCTCCCGGAATGACAACTGTTCACCGAGCTCGAAAAGACAAGGCAGCTGGGCTTCTTTTGCCAGCCTTTTCCAGCGATCGTAGGCGGGAATCTCCATGGCGTTCTGGGGCGCGAGGGTGGCAGCAAAACATGCCCGGGTTCGCAGCAGAGTGGCCCACAAAAGTAGTTCACCAATGTTTTTTCTGCGGATGCAGCGGACAGGGTAAACGAGCAATGGTTTATCAACTGGAATCTCAGCGTCTCGACTGAGCACGGTGCGAATCTTGTCTCGCGGCGGAAGTTGATTGCACTCAACTATCGGATTCGGCAACTCATGAAGTCGTTGGTCTGCCACACCACTACGGGAAAGAACATCACGATCACGGCCATTGAGTACCGCGTAATGTATCTGAGACGCCTGCGGGTAGAGTAGCCCGCCAGAGGATACCGCTTGGCCGTTGGGCAATGACTTTGCGATACGCGCATACTGGTCCGGGCGAAAGTCTTCGGAAAAATCATGCATCTGAAGAAGCAGTGGATAACCTGATATCGCCAGTTGATGGAGCGCAGCTGGCAAGGAAATATTTTTTCCCAAGGAATGGTTGTGGACGTGAATCACCGTCCTTGCAGAATCAAAGCCAATCCTCGCAAATTGACTGAGAAGCTCCTTAGCCAAACTCGCCGGATCGGGGCACTCTGCGGGCCCGGTGTCGTAGCCCAATGCCGGTAGCGACTGAATGGAGACTTCGAGATGTTGTAGTTGATTTAAAAATGGCGCGTTCCAGCCCTCAATCTCCCCGCCATGGAAAATCGCAACCTTGCACTTGGAGGTTCCTTCCAGCGCCAAATCGAGCGACTGCAAATGGTTCGCAATGACCTGCGTCACGCCGCCAGGATTGAGATGGTAGTGAAGGATCGCTATTTGCATCAGTTCTTGCCTGCGAAGAACGCCACCTCAGCGTGAAAAGACCTCAACAGCAGAGGGAGGGAAGGGTCACGAACCGCCCAAAGAACCGTTTCTTCAAGGGGCTGCCCAGGGGCCTGCATTGCTAGCAAGCCCTCCACAACGCGGAATCGCTGCCATGCACAGCAAGCGACAAAGCAGCCGATTACTCTTGTTTTTACTATCCTAGGAGCCTCTTCCAGTAAGCGTTTTCATAATAAACGGTTCTTGGTTTAACAATGCGTTGAGTGGCCGCAGCATGGGGTCCTAGGTCAAGTTTAACAGACTCATCTTGATTTACCTACGTACTCGGCAGATGATAGAATTTGAGGGCTCGCCCTCTTTTTGGCACAAACATCCTGGCACAATGGAGGCAAGCGTGTTAGTGGACCCAAGCGGCAATGCCCAAGCAGACTATCTGACTGGCAGTCAGATGGGCATCCGTTACTTAATCCAACATATCGGTGGACTCCTGGGGGACCCCACAAGTTCTCATGCTGAAATTAACGGACAGATCAACCAACTGCAAGCAATGCTTCAAAGTCATTTTTCTCGTGCATTCCATGATACCTTTTACGAAGAAACGGTTTTTGAGGCACCTTGGCTCACCCCCCAGACTGAATGTCTCCGGCAGCAGCAAAAGTCGCTCAACGAGATCCTAGATGACCTCAACAGGGACTCCAGGATCCGTGCCGATTCAAAATATTGGCGGCAACGTGTCCGTGTGCAGTTTAAAATTTTTGCAGATCTCTTCTTTGAACACGATGCCGGCGTGCAGAGCCTAATGCACACAAAAAACGGTTGGAATTAAGCGGATAGAGGATTTATCGGCATTCTGCAAACTCAGTAAGACTTCGCTTTTCTGGCAATCGCTGAGATGCCCAGAATCATCGGGCGGGCTTTTCGGACGGCCCTAGCTTCACTTGCATGGGCATGTTATATCAACAGGCTTCGACCAGTTAGCATGAAAATTCATGTCCGTTCTCACAATAAGCTTTGAAAACGTGGCAAGCTTTGAAAACGTGGCACAACAAATCCCTTCCACGGATGAAAAAAATCAGCCATGATCAAGCATAGCCTCCAGCACCCACCCCCACATAGCGGCATTACCTCGAGACGCCGCAAGAGTCGGGCTGTCCATCGATTTGTCGAAAGGAATCTGATCCACCGTATCAGCTACGACGAGTATCGCGAAAAAGTCCGCAAGGTTTACGGGGGTCGACGTGGCGCGATGCTTACTAAATTCAGCAGTATTTCCGGGCATTTGCAATTTGGCGAACGACTACTCCGTCAGCGGCGTTTTGACCCGGAGGGGGCCCATAATATTCTTGACATCGGTAGTGGGGCCGGTCAGATCATTGGACATCTCCTAAAGTATGCGGACGCCGACGCGAAAATTACAGGGATTGATATTTCGCACAAAATGTTGGGGCGTGCACGAAGAAGATTAAAAAGTGATCGGCCACGATTTATTGCTGCTGACCTAGCGCAATTGCCATTTCCCGACAGTTTTTTTGATTGCGTAACCTGTGGTTATGTCCTGGAACATCTACCAAATGCCTATGCGGGCCTGGCAGAAATAAGTCGAGTCATGACACCCGGAGGACGTTTGCTGCTGTTTGCCACCGAGGACAGCTTCAGCGGCGCATGGACCAGTCGTCTCTGGACCTGTCGCACTTACAACCGGCGGGATCTGCTCAAAACGTGTGAAGAATTAGGGCTCAACCTTACCCAAGAACTTTGGTTTACTCGGATGCACCGATTGTTGCGCGCGGGGGGAATCTGTGTGGAACTCACCAAAGCAGAGACGAACCATTCTGACTAGGCACAGAGTTCGAGGCGCGCTAATTCTGGGGCACAGTTAAAACGGATCGGGAAACCGCCGAAGATCCCTCGGGAGACGTGGAGAACGGCAGGTTCTAGGTCGAATGTACCCTGTACGTAATGGCTCCCCAGGCGACTGGGCGATACTAGCGAGCCAATCCAGGGCAGAGAAATATGCCCGCCATGAGTGTGCCCTGCCAAGACGATATCGGCATCCAGGCGGCGAGCCCAGGGAATCTGATCTGGCGAATGCGTCAGCACGATCCGCAATTGCTGCTGGATCTCCCGCGAGGGACAGTCCGAAAGATCCGCGGGCGGTTCAAACCAGGGTGATTCATTACCCGCTAAGATGACTGCGATCCCTCGAATTGATCGAGTTATCCAACGGCTACCAAGCGGCGTAAACCCCACATCTTGCAGTTGCTGATGGAGTTGGTTCGCATCGACGTATCGATCATGATTTCCCAACACGTAATAAACACCGTGACGGGCCCGCAGATGCCTGAGTACCTCGGTAAGACCCTCAAGACCATCTGCCCCATGAACCAGGTCGCCGGTAATTGCAATCAAATCCGCATCTAGATTATTGGTCCGACGAATGACCTCATTAAAGTAAGACTCCGTGGCTTTTCCTGAAAAGTGTAAATCTGTCAGATGGGCGATCGACAACCCCTCCAATGCAGATGGCAAGCGCGGAATACGGATCCGTTTTTCTTGCACATGCAAGTCCAATAATTGGTTTCCTGGCAATCTGGACAACAACCTCATCGCCGGACTTTTTATACATTCAAACCCCAACTCTTTTCGTAAATCGAGATACATCGTGTGGTTTTCGAGAATGGTTTCGGGGCGGTCTCGAAAGGGTCTCCGCAAGGTGTGGACAATAAGTAGCGCAACCATCAACAGACAGAGCCAAACGCATATCATCAGCAGTGGCGTCGAGAAATCGACCAGCATGTAGCTTAGAGATTGCCCTGAGCGAAAATACCAGATGACAAAAACAATTGGGACCAGGAGGCCGCCTCCTATGACGGCATTGGCCAAACGCTCCAAAGCGCGCGGCAGGGACCGCGCGTGGCACTGATTGAATATCTGTATGCACAAGAGACAGGCGCCAAAGAACGTCAAAATGAGCAGCGCACTTTCGAGAAGGAACATAAGCTAGGCGCAATCAATCGCCAGCAGCACCTTGGCGGCGATAAATTGACTGCCAGAAAAAGAAATAACCGCTGAAAACTCGAGCGGTTTAACCAGATCCGCTCGATTGCGACATATTGGCAGTCGTGAGTACACGTTCCACGGTTTCCAACAATTGATCCAAACGGAACGGTTTGTAGAGGACCTCCTTCAGGCCCGCCTGTCGGGCTTTCACAATGGAGTGCCCTGGATCATAGCCGAAACCAGTCATTAGAACCAAGGGCAGTGTTTCCGAACACTCGGCCAACTTCTGTAGCAATTCGTATCCGCTCATATCCGGCAGACGGATATCAGCCAATACCAGATCATAGCCCCCCAGGGCCGTGATATTACGGACCATCGAAAGGGTCTCCGTGCCATCGTGAGCCGTTTCTACCGAACAATCATACCGTTCGAGTAATGCGTGCGCTGCACTGCGTACGTTCTCATCGGCATCGGCAACTAAAATACGGCGACCCGATAGTAAAGGACGGATTTCTGTCTGCAATGATTCGGGCACCGCTTCGCTGGGTGCCATCGTCTGCCCGACTTTTTGAATCACTTGCTTGATATCGCGCGCATTGCGAAGAATTCGCTCAAGCCGGGAAATCACACCCGGCTCATGCCCAATATAGTGTTCCATCACACTGACTGCTTCATTGAGAATGTCATCGATAGGCAGTGCAACCGCCGTGTGAATTGCTTCAACACTTTCTGCTGCCGTCGTTGCTTTCTCTGCAACCAGTAACTCCAAAGTGCCCAGTGCGGCAGCAACATCACGGCTGAATATTTCCAAAAATTGCAAGTCGCTTTCAGTAAATGCCCGGGGTTCTGGACTTTCGACATTAAACGTACCAAGCATTTCATCATGAGAAATCAGTGGAACGGTTATCGAACTTCTGGCATCGCGGGCACCTAGCAGATACAACGGATCATCCGTTGTGTTTTCACACAGATAACTTCTTCCCGTCGCGGCCACAAATCCAGTTACGCCATTATGCTGGGGCTGGGCATAAAGTTCGCGTTGTGTCGCTTCGGGCTCCATGCCCACAGACAGCAATGGCTCGAGTCTTCCGGTTTTTCTATCCAGGAGACGAATCTCCATCACATCGTATTGAAGAAGCTCGTCGGTGTAATGGACAATGTTCGACTTGAGCAACTCAATCCGCTCTTCAACCGACATGTGTCTAAGCTCTTCTGGCTTGATGTCCGCCAATTCCATTCCGGCCTTATGGATCGCCTCCATTTTTTGTTGCTGCTGCATCTCCTCAGTCGCATCTCTGACAGCAACAATCAAGTGATGCGGTTCGGGTTCTCCCTCAAAAACCGGTGCGGCATGAATGTGAAAATAGCGGTTATCTGCAGTTCGCAGCATGGAATTGCTAGCTACGCCAGAAGAAAGTGCGGTATGTAGTGGGCAAAAATCGGGACCGAGAATTTCAGGACTTGAAAGCACATTATAGAAGTTATCCCCGACGAGCACCCCTTTGTCGCACCACTCCTGCATGCATTCGTTGTGCCAAACGATCTTGTTTTCGTCGTCGAGCAATACGACGCCATCAGACATCCCGCTGAGTACCTGATCGTTCTGTACGAGACGTCCCAGATGCTTCAGGCCTACCACGTGATCGCCCGTTATATAGACCCCATCGTAGGAATCGCGCCGAAGGTGCGCCAGAGCACGAATGTCACTGGTGACAGCAACGACCTCAAAGTGGTCGTTAAGATATTGGCCAAACGAATCGTTTCGCCCTTTGAGATCGCCAACCAACAGGATTTTTGGCTTGCTGGACAAACTCTTGCGTTCCCCCCGGTCGATCGGGCTGGTACATACCTATTGAATTCGCAATAGGGGGTGTCCAAACCCGAAATTTTTTCGGATCCCCGGATCGTTCCGATCCACATATATCTTACTATGCAGACCGCCGCATTTTGCTGAATCGGTTCAATTTATGGCAATCATTTAACAACGAAGGCGGTGATTTGAATTTTTTCCGGATGAAATTCTTACCAATGCAACAATGCCGTTATTACCAGCACAAT
>JAUWIQ010000334.1 GCA_030605285.1 Planctomycetota bacterium | reverse complement strand
GCGGATGGACGGCAGCGACATGTCGAGCCCGTTTTATGATTTCGACACCGACCGGCTAGGCAAGGACACGACGAACAATCAGGTCCGTTATTTTCCCAAGCTCGCCGGGGACGATTACGCGACTGCCGACCCGCAGCGGGCGTTTCTTTACTTTGATAAAAAGGCCTATGGCAGCCCATGTGATTCCGATGGCGATGGGACCAAGGATTTTTATGCGTACCGGAAGGTGAGCGAGAGTAATGGGACCTGTACAGCGGGCGGGTATTGCAACCCCCGGGGAATGCAAATTATCAACGCCGGCCTCGATGGCCAGTTGGGTGCGGGAGGCTATCCGGGCTATGTGTTCGATGAGAGCAACCCGCCTGCGACCGGTGCTACTGGCCAAGACTGCTCCTACACCGATAGCAATGCCGATAACCTGACTAATTTTTCCGGGGGGACGATGGCGGACTACGTCGATAAGTAGAGCATCGAAACGTAGAGCCGGGAGAGGGGAGGACCTGATGACCGATCACGCAACGAAAACACCCAGCAGCACCCGCTCGCGCAGCAATGGTTCTTGCGGCGGCTTCACGCTCGTGGAGGTCCTGGTGGTGACCGTGATCATCGGGATTTTGCTCGCGCTCGTCACGATGGCGGTCTTTCCCGCCCTGCAGAGTGCCAGGGAGTTTGCGATCAGCAGCGAGGCGGGCCAGTTGGAGATGGCGATTGAGGCCTTCAAATCGCACTACGGCAGCGGCTATCCCCCGGCCGATCTCGCTGCTTCCGGTGAGGTGGATCCCCTCTACAACTTTGTCCGTGCCACATTTCCACGATTTACCAAGGATCCCAGTGACCCTACTGGCGAAACGGATTTGACTGCCGTAAATCTGCGAAACTATCTTCAAACCATGAAAAACGAGCTTGGAGAGGACGCAGGTGTTTATATCACCACGTTCGATCCGGGGCAGGCGCTCGTCTTCTGGCTGGTCGGCTTCAGCAACGATCCGAGCGATCCTTTCGATGGGCACGCGGACCGGATGCGGGGCAAGGATCTGGAAAAAGCCCTCTACGCATTCGACCCCGACCGCCTCGGCACGCGTATGGAAGAGGATATCTGGACCGTCCACTACTATCCCGACCTCTCGGGTGGTGTAGATAGCAGTACGATCAATAGCAGGGCCTTCCTGTACTTTGACTCCAAGGCCTACGGCACACCCTACCAGCCTGCGGATGGGCTGCCCGAATTTTTGGTCTATCAACAGAGCGGGGGCGATAATTTCCCGTACAACCCGGGGAGTTTCCAGATCATCAACGCGGGTCTCGATGGGCAGTTGGGTGTGGGTGCGACCACCACCGGCGATGCCGATGCGGACAACATCGCGAATTTTTCCGGGGGCACAATTGCGGACTACAGAGATCATTGAATCACAACACGAACAAAGATGACTCGGCGATGACGAAAAGTAAACTACAAGCTGCTTGCCCCCAAAGGGCCCGCCCGGGACTCACGCTGGTGGAGCTCCTGGTGGTGGTCATGATCATGGCGATCATGCTCGCGGTTGCGGTCCCGATCGTGCGGCCCCCGGTCGAGGCCCGTGCGGTCCGCGAGGCGGCCCGGATGGTCAACACGGCCCTCGCCTCGGCCCGCACCCGCGCGATTCAGACCGGCCGCCCGGTCGGGGTGATGTTCGAACCGTTGGTTGCGGGGGGCAAGACCTGTGCCGTGCTGCACTACGTGCAGGCGACACCGCCCTGGAGCGGCACCCTGGAATTTTCAACCAGTGGAGATGGTTTCTCTGTCGATTCGGCGGGAACGGCATTGGCATTCGACGTTTCGGAAGGATCGTTGCCGATTTCCCTAGCCGACGATCCAGTCGACGGCATCCTGAAACTCAACTTTCAGGGATACGAGTTCGACGTGACCGAGTTGATTTGCGCCTCGGGTACAGGTTCAGGAACGTTCACCCTTAAGCTGCAAAATAATAACAGCGCATTTATCTACGCCAAAGAGAAGGACGGAAATCCCGCCGAGTACGCATTCCAGTTTTATTTGTCCCCCAGAAAGTCGTCATTGATGCCGCTGCAACTGCCCACTCGGGCGGTGGTCGATCTTGGGGCCTCGGGTCTCGGCAGCAGCGGCCAGTTTCCGCTCGCCACAGATACTCCGGTAATGGTCACCTTCGCACCGACCGGCGCGGTCGATCGGATCTACCACAGTGGGGCCGCAGCCGGCGCGAAACTCACCAGCCCCCTCTACCTGCTGGTCGGCAAGCCTGGCAAGACGGACTACACCGCCAGCGACAAGGAAGAGAACAATCTGCTTGACGGAGACAATATCTGGATCAAGCTCGACTACCGCACCGGGGCGGTCAGCTCGGCCGAGAACAAGCCCAGCGCAAATGTCGAGGATGCGCGAGATTTTATTATTGACGGCTGAGGAGTAGAGGATGAAATTTCAGCGAGCGAAAAATCCGAGCGGCGGCCGGTTGCCGCCGCTCCGTGGTTTCTCGCGTCCGCGCGGGGGCCTCACGCTGATCGAGATCCTGATGACGATCTTCGTACTCGCCATCGGGCTGCTCGGCGTGGCGGCCCTCCTGCCGGTCGGGACATTCCAGATGCGACAGGGCCAGATCGCCCAGCGCACGGCCGAGATCGGCAGCGGGGCGCTCGACACGATCGAGGCCAGCGGGATCAACCATCCGGGCCGCTGGTCAAAACTGGCTGGGACTTTTCCCGATGGGGCTCCTTTTGATGCAGTCGATATAACCGATCCGAATAATCCAGTGCGGATTGCCTGCCCTGTTATTGGTATCCCAACGGACACAGAATTTCTCACTAGTGCTAATCTTCCGGCCGATCGAATTGGCTGTCTGGTGGAGTTTGTCCGGTGCCAGAATTCCGATCTATGGGCGAAGCAGTGGCGCACTACAGACAATAGCGGAGGGGTGGATTTTCTCGGCCCCAATCCCGGGCCAACTCCAGCCGCAGACGATGTGTTTGTCATCAAGCGCTACGAGCCGTTTGCGATCGATCCGCTCTATGTGGCCGCGCATAGTGCGAATGCAAATCCTACGCCCCCTTTTGCACCCAACATAGAGCGGCTGACCCTTTTGAGTGGAGTGTTTGGTGCGCAGGATCCTGCCATTCCTGACGTAATGCAAACAGCCGCCGCCGAGGCAATTTTTCAAGCGACCGATGATCTGCTCTTCACTCCCGGTACCGATACGGAGGGCCTTGAAGATGAGAGCAAACTGCCCGAGCCGCCGTGGCCCCCGAAAGTGGATGCGGATGGAAGGGTTTCGCCGCGGCCGTCGCTAGGCAACTACAGTTGGCTGGCCACGTTCGTGCCGGTCGAGCAGAGCGGCAACTATCGGGACGGCCGCAGCTACACCGTCTCGGTCGCCGTCTTCTACAAGCGGCCGCTGGGGCTGCCGGTGAGTGCGACTCCTGATCCTGAAACGGATCCCCAATGGACGTATACGATTGTAATCCCCTCGACTGCCACGGCGACGATCAGCCCGACAGCGAGTACACCGACCTTT
>JAUWIQ010000093.1 GCA_030605285.1 Planctomycetota bacterium | reverse complement strand
AGAGTCGAAAAGAGGCTGTCCGCCAGGGTATGAAGAGCAACAGGGGCCCCACAAGTTCCAGGCAAACGGTGATCCAGGATAAAATCCGCACCAGCCCTGGATGCTCAAGGAGCCAGTCTCCCAGCGGTCTGTTGTAGTCACCCCAAATCAGTGTGCCCTGTAAAAGGTCATCCAAATTTTCATGGTAGAGGCATTTGAAAAGGAAGGTGCAAAAGTAAACTAAGAAAATTTGGATTAAGATGGCACAGCTGCCTATCGACAAGACCACCGGGTTGGAATTCGTGTCATTCTGTTTGCGTAGCGCATCAACCGACCAGGATTGTCCAAGGGGTAGAAACATGCTCCAGAAAAGAAGCAGCAGCAGCAACGTATCGCCGCCATTGACTGCAAAGGGAGCACGGGTATAGAGCGATGCCAGAAGAATCCACGAACCGATCGTAACAAGCCGCGTGTAAAATCCGACGAGCAGTGCAACCGCCAACAGGGCGGCGATCAAAAAAAGAGTTGCTTGGAAAAGGGTAGCGCCATGGATAAAGTGCAGGGACCAATACCAGGTGCCCGCAAGGTGCTGCCGCACCTCAGCGATAGGCATCACCCCTTGCTCGGAATACATGGTATTCAGATCATTGCGGCGAATCGACAGATCGACCAAAAGCAACCCGCCGATCGCGATTCGGAAAAACGCCAATGAGCGGGAATCGATTCCGAAGAGCGCGCGCACTTTGGAGATAGGTGTTGGATCGTGCTGAATTACCTTGGACGAATTCACAGCAATGTTACCCCGGAACTAGGGTTCGTTAGCCATGCTCGGCCCCGGCCATTGAGGCTCACTCGCCAGTATAGTAGGTAGCCTCCGCTGACCACGAGAGGAAAATTTTCCGTGTCGGATTCCCTGCTAGTGCAGCGTGGTCGAAAATCTCGCCGTTGCAACGCATTTCTCCCTTAGCGGCCTCTTACCAGCCCGGGTTGGATATCCAATTCCAGGGATTCCACTTTGCCCTGCATGAGCCGCTCGACGGCGATGGCACCCATGACCGCATTGTCAGTGCAAAGTTCGAGCGGCGCGATGAGGACTTCAAAATCTTCTTGAGCCGCCAACTTCTCCAGTTGCTCTCGCAGGGCGGCATTGGCTGCGACCCCTCCACCAACGCAGAGCGTTTTCAATTTTGTAAACTGTAATGCCAGCAAGGACTTGGCGACCAAACAATCGACGACGGCCGCCTGAAAGCTGGCTGCCAAATCCGCAATTTGTTCGTGCGGAAGCTGAAGGTCGCGAAAATTGACCGACCCCGGTCCGCTGATCTGATAGCGCACCGCTGTCTTCAGGCCGCTGAAACTGAAGTCAAGGCGATCCGTATCCTGGAGCAACGCACGCGGGAATTGATAGGCTTTGGGATTGCCCGTCCGGGCCGCCTTTTGAATGGAGGGACCGCCCGGATAGGGCAGCGATAACATACTGGCCACCTTATCGAAGGCCTCGCCAGCCGCATCATCGATTGTCCCACCAAGGAGGTCAAAATCGGTTGCGGTATGACATTCATAAAGGCTCGTATGACCCCCGCTTACCACCAGCCCGATGCAGGGGAAAACGTTGCGCTCGGCCGCCATCCTGCAGGCATAGATATGCGCCTGCAGATGATCGATCGCGACGAGGGGAATTTCTAATGCCAGGGCAAGCGTTTTGGCAGCCACCAACCCCACCAGCAGCGATCCCGCAAGACCGGGCGTAGTTGCCACGGCAACCGCATCGAGATCCCTAAGCTTCAAGCCGGCCTTGCGAAGGGTTTCATCAATCACCGGTAGGATCCGTTCTACGTGAGCCCGTGACGCGACTTCCGGGACCACCCCGCCAAATCGCTTGTGAAGGTCTTCCTGCGAAGCGACCACCGTGGCAAGGACTTGTAGATTCTCGGTGACAACGGCCGCCGCGGTTTCATCACAAGTGGTTTCTAGGGTAAGAATATTCATTCGCCCGCTTGTTGTTCTTGATTTCTAATGTCCTGGCCGAAGGTTGGCCGAGCACGAATCTCGGTATGGAGTAACGTCCGGTGGTCAATCAGATCCCGTGGTCCGACTCACTTCGGCTCGTTACGACAAATTGGAACATGCCGCAAATTCCTCACAATGGGAAGAGTGAATCATTGGGTGGGACCCTTGCCATCTGATGTTGTGTTCCAGCATCCCTAAAATCGGCATGACCCCAGACAGTTTGAAGGTAATGCAGGAATAGACTCGATAACTCACTATGGGCTTCACTCATTATTGCGAATATTCAGAGTGGCAAAAGGTTCTGAGAAAGAAAAATCAATGAGTTTGAATCGCAACCACTATTTTTTGCTCGGCACAATTCTACTGCTGTTGGGGCTCCAGTTCCGACTCATTGATAGTGTGGTACTTAACGAACAGAGTACAAGGTTTCTTGCCCATCGCTTGGGTACAACCACCGATGCAGCCACAGCGCAAGTCCTCCATACCACCGGTTTTGGCGCGGTGATGCCCCGTAAGGCTCTCACGACACCCAAATGGGTTGGTTGGGCATTCATGTCGACCGGTGCGGTTCTTGTCCTTCACAGCATCATGTTGCGAAAGCCAGACTAAGGAAGCGGATTCATTCCGCAGGCAATTTAATGGCTGTGAGACTGAACTGGCAGTAGGAGATACTGCCAGACCGATCGGATGACGCCCACGAAGTGCCCTGCCCGTGGCCTCTTAAGGACGGCTATCTAGTAGCCGTTTTTAGATCTCATCCATCGACAGCACGTTTGAATCGATCGTTCCTCTGGCAGGGACCTTGTTGACGCTGACAATCACTCAGCCTATTATGGTCAACTGATGATTTCCGAGTCCTGGATTGATGCTATGAGTACACTAAATCGAATCGACGTTTCCGACGTGGGAGATGTTTCTGTCGTGCAGTTTAGGGACCGTAAGATTTTAGACGAATCGAACATCCAAGAGATGGGCCAAGAACTGTTCGAACTGGTCGATCAAAACCGGAGCAAGGTGCTTCTTAATTTTATGAATGTCGAGTTTTTATCGAGCGCGGCATTGGGCAAGCTAATTACGTTGGACAAGAAAATTAAAACAGCCACAGGCCAGTTAAAGTTAAGCAATATTCGCCCGGAGATTTACGAGGTCTTTGCGATCACGCGTTTAAATAAGCTGTTCGATATTCACGAGGATGAGTCAGACGCCTTGGCGACTTTTTAGTGTTGAGTTCCTTGGAATCAGCACCCCACGCTCTCTTTTGCCATTCATCAAGAACCCGATCCCCTGTAGCTCAGCTGGTAGAGCAGGCGGCTGTTAACCGCCTTGTCGTAGGTTCGAGTCCTACCGGGGGAGCTTTTAACCGGTAGTGAGCATCCACTCCTTGCGGGTTTGTGGAGAACGCCGGTCGCAAAGTGCCTGGCGTTTTTTCGTGCGCAGAAGAATATTTACAAGACACAACACCGTTTTCGACGTTTTTGACAACGGCCCAGGGAATTGCTGCACCGTCAGGCAACTTCTGACTCGGTGGTGCCTAATCTGCAGTGCCTAATCTGCAGTGCCTAATCAGCCAGTTACACGTACGGAGGTTGCACAGGGTCCTTTGCGACCTTGCCCCACCTCATATTCCACATCCTGGCCCTCGCTGAGTTCCTCAAAGGCAACCCCGCTGACTTCTGAATGGTGAAAGAATAACTCGCCTTGATCTCCTTCAATAAAACCAAAACCACGATCCGAAACCAGCTTCTTTATTTTACCTTGTGACATTATTGTCTCCACTTATACGAGCAAAATACTCCACAAACCACTCCAACTGACGGCACCCAAAACGGAACCGCAGTAACAAATTAACATCATCGGCCAGCAAAGGCGTGCCCACAGGAACAGATTTTCTTCCGAATATGAACTTCGGCACTGCATTTCGGACACGTCTTTTTCCAAGAGACGTGTTGATGCGAGGTTTTTGCCGGCAGTTTTTCCACCACCGGTTTATCTGCCGCAGTTTTTTTGTTTTGCACCTCCTCGGCCTGACGCTGAGCACATTGCGGATGCATGCCAACGGCCGAATAGGATTTTTCTCCGCAGATGGGACACACGTTGTGGCTCTCGGCGGCGATGAGGGGGATAGGTTTTTGGACGTTCATAAATTTAGCGAGTTTTCAAGCTTGTCATATGGCCAAGCACTTATGTTTCCGGCTCGGTGCGCCAAAATGGCTTTGACAATTGTAAAATGAAGCATGAGTATGTTTATTGCTCGGCAGTGGCATTGTCGGCAGTGACATTGTCAGCAGTGGCATTGGCATTGGCATTGTCAGCAGTGGCATTGTCAGCAGTGGCTGGCTCGGTTGGGACTACCTCAGCGGGGGCGTCCGCCTGCTCCTTTTTCTTGCGCCGCCGCTCCCGCTTTTCCTCGGCTTTGCGTTTCTTTTCCATTTCGCGCTGCCGCTTTGCGAACGTATTTTGATCTCTCGCCATGAACTTCTCCCTGTTTCCAGTTGCAGAGACTTTGTTGAAGCATAGGCAGTTAGGTGGGCCGGACATTCTCGGCCCGCGGTCCCTTGGGACCACTGCCTTCTTCGTAGGTTACTTCCTGCCCAACTTCCAGTGTCTCGATTGTCGCTCCGTCGACTGCACTATGATGGAAGAACAAATCCCCGTGTTCGCCATCGATGAATCCAAAACCCTTGTCGGCAATCAATTTTTTGATAGTGCCTTGTGCCATAGGACAACTCCTCTAAAAAGAAAATACGCATACAGACCGTCACCCCTTCAATAAGAGTCGCTTCCAGCCAAGGAAGATTACGGTCGAAACTTAGAGAGAGAAAAACAACCGCAACTTGAGATGGAGCCTGTGGAAAGGCTTACCGTGGCGCAAATCGCTGGGTGACTAGAACGAGAACAGTTGTTTAGCGCTCACGTCTCTCACTACTCAAGCTTTGAATGTAGCATATTCAGCAAGCGAGGAAAATGGGCCTCAGCTTTCCAACGGCCTGGATTTGCTGCTATATTTAGGTCGGAAAGTGTGGAAAGTTAGGCTGAAAATATAGCGCCAAACGAAAAATAATGTGAATGTTTGGGTCCAAGTGATAGCCGCGCAGATATCGCAAAGATCGCGGGCGTAAACGGGTAACCGTTTGGGGGCAGAAGAGAGCCCTCCTAGAGGAGTTCCCTGGTTGGTAGCCCTGTTTTTTTAAAGCGCCCTTGCTCTTTTTGATTCTCTTCACGCCCCGGGTCTGTGGTTTTTCTCTTCGCATTAGCAACCCACTTGGCAGCCGGTTTATCTGCGAGTCAATCTCTCAGCGGACCACGCGGCCCGCAATTTCACCCGAGAGCAGCGCCTCGACTTCTTCAAGGCTCGAATAATTGATGTCCCCCGATATTGAATGGGCCAGACAGGACGCCGCAACCGCAAAGGCCACAGCCGCCTCGGGGCGGGCATATTTTACACTTGAGAGACCAAACATCAGGCCGGCTGCGAAGGCATCGCCTCCGCCCACGCGGTCCACCAGATTGTGTATTTCGTAAGGCCGGTAGTTACCCTCCTGCTGTGGGGCAAAACAGGCCCGGTCCGTTGCCGCCTCATAGAGCATTGCGCCCCAGTTGTTATGTGAGGCCGAACGGCTCTCGCGCAAGGTTGTGGCGACCATCCGTAAGTTAGGAAATTGTTCTACCACCTGCCGGGCCAGATCAGGATAAGTCGTCACATCAAGAGAACCCCCTTCGGCATCCATCTCGGGATAAATATCCAGAACATTACCGCAGTCTTCCTCGTTGGTTACCAACAAATCCACATGGGGCAGGATTTCACACATTACGTGACGGGCGAGCGCACGCGGAGATTGCTCTGTGTCCCAACGCCACAGCTTGCTGCGAAAATTTAGATCGCAGGAAACCGTCAGACCTGCGGCTTGGCCTCCTCGGACCGCCTCAAGGGTTGCCCTTGCGGCGCACTCCGAGAGGGCGGGTGTGATGCCGGTGACGTGGAGCCAGTCGGCTCCCGAAAAAATTGTCTTCCAGTCGTAGGTCGCAGCGGGCGTGAGGCTCATGGCGGACCCTTGTCGGTCATAGACAACCCGGCTGGGACGCTGGTTGGCACCATTTTCGACAAACACCAGACCGCGCCGCCCCTGTTCCACGCGGGAAATAGGGCCCGTATCGATGCCGAGTGCCCGCAAAGCGGAGACCACGGTATCCCCCAGCGGACCCTCAGGCAGGGCGGTCACGTAGCGGGCCTCGGCGCCGAGCATCGCCAGCGAGCCGGCCACATTCAGCTCCGCTCCCGCAAGTGTCACCTCGAGCCGACCAGGAATCGCTTGGGGCAACCGAAGTTGTCCCGATGGGCTCAGGCGGAGCATCGTTTCTCCAAAGCTCACAAAGCGGGTCATTAATGATCTCCTTGACGTATCAAATCGACAATTTCACGTGCCTGTCGCGCTCGCTGGGCAATGGTTTGCCAATCCTCAGCCGCGATCATTTCAGGGCGTGCAAGCCATGTGCCCCCAACTGCCAGCGTCGCGGGTGCCGAGAGATAGGATTCAAGCTGACTCGTATTGAGACCCCCCAGAGGCAGAAATCTCAGGCCCAGATGTTGGTAGGGCACGTGCAGGCTGGTGAGATATTGGATGCCGCCCGCTGGTTCGGCGGGGAAAAATTTTAACTCACGGCAACCCAATTCCAGGGCCGCCTCAATATCGGAAGGGGCCATCACGCCAGGGGCAAAGGGAAGGTTCCGCGCGCAAGCCCGTTTGACCGTTCGGGGGTTCAATCCGGGTGCGACCGCATAGGCAGCCCCTGCATCGCAGACCTGATCTACCTGTTCCTCGGTCAGAACCGTACCCGCCCCGGCGAGCATTTCTGGAACCTGTCTACAGATCTCCCCAAGGCTCTCGAGGGCCGTCGGGGTCCGTAACACGAGTTCCATCGAATCGACTCCCCCTTCCAAGAGAGCCTGGGCAGTGGGTACCGCATGGCGAGGTTCCTCAATAACCAGGACCGCAATGATGCCGGTCTGTTCAATGCGGCAGAGCATCTCCTGGGGAAATAGTGACTCCATGGTCTGCCACTCCAGATGTCGTTCGAAGTCCGTTGTTTGATGTCCCGTTCCGGAAGGCCGCTTCCCACGCGCTTTGTGATCCTCGGAGATGAATGCCAGGCAACGGGCGTCTTCAGTATTATCCACCCCCCCGACTCTGTTTAGGGGGCGCGCGTAAAGAGCCCTCAGACGGTTAGGAAGCAGGCGAAAGATAGGATACAATCGCTTACACAAACGCCCACCCACCCCGATCGCGAGGGGGATCCTTGCTGCTCGTCCAGGT
>JAUWIQ010000284.1 GCA_030605285.1 Planctomycetota bacterium | reverse complement strand
GTTGCCCATCCCAGGGCGATTTTCTCAGGGGGTCGGTGTTAGACAAGCGACGGAGGCTTGATCGTTTGACCCCTGGTCACGGCCCCCGCTTTCGGAGCCGTTTCTCTTCCGCAGTTTTTGCCACGCTGCGGCCATTCTGTGGCGATATTTCCCAACGGCTGGTATCCAGAGAGGCCCTTGCCCCGTTGGGGTTCTGAGGGAATTAGATAGACATTAGCGGAAAACGAGGATGTACGGGCTATTCCGATTATCATCGAGAATTTCGATATTAACGACGATGACGGATAGGGTGAACGTGGTTACGAAGTACTCCGGGCCGCGACTCCACGCTGAAATTTACCGTCAAAGAAGTCCCTGCATTCGGAAAATAGCTACATTCTCCCTGCTGGAGGACGGCTTCCGATGCCTAGGAACCAAATGAAGTGCCTGGAAAACAGCTAATCGCTAGCAAAGCATCTCTTGTTGTGCTAGCGAGTCTTTGGCTGTTTTCGACGGCGCATCTTTGTCATGCGCAGGTGGCCAATCCGGTGGTGAGGCGGTTGCCAGCGGTCGGAGAAAATAATCAATCGGTGCAGCCGCTTCCTGCACCTGAGGGTCCGCAGGTTCCCTCCGATGAATCCCGACCGCTGCTCGAAGAGATTGAAAACGATTGGGATCAAGATCAATCAGCCGAGCTGGATCGATGGCAGTCAAACGATCCTGTGACCCTGCCGTTCGGGTTGCCAATTCAAATAGGTTGGGTACCGCTCAACTACAATGTTCCTTTGCTGATGCAGCAATCGGAGTATGCCTGGGACACGCATTTGCCGCCGGAAGGTCCTCTACCGGGACTGGGAATCGACCTGCTGGTGCGGAGCGCCTATCTCAATGATCAGCGCATTGAGTGGTCCGGTCAGGAAGCCTCTTTTGGGGCCGAGGCGATTATGGGTGCCTCTCTACGACAGATTTACATGGACTGGGAGACAACAGTACGAGGCGAGTTCTATTTGAATCAACCGTTTGATCGCAATCGTTTTGTTACCCCTGAGCGGGCATCGTACATGGCGAATTACGAAATTGCCACCTATGAGATATCGCAATTGTATCTCTCGGCTCGGCGAGGCAATTTCATGTGTTCTCTCGGAAAAATCGTGACTCCATTCGGCAGAGCCTATTTTCCTATTTATGAAAATAGTCGTGAGGATGCGCCATTTATTCGCACGGAATCAATTCTTTGGCGTGAGACGGGTCTGCTACTGCAATACGCCCCTGGAGGCTCGGTCATTTCGGTGGGCTTAGTGAACGGCGGGATCGACCGCGATACCAATTCCTCTAAGGCATTGATTGCCAGATATGGAATTGGCGCGGATGATTTTGCGGCAGGTATGTCGGTGAAGTGGCAGGATGGCATTGGTTCAGAGCATCAGAAAATACGTCGAAATCATGTCGGTGTTGATGTCATGTGCCGTGCCGGTCGCTTCCAATTTTCCAGTGAAGTAATTTACGATGTTTACGGATTTCGTAAATCGGGGACCAATCTCCAAGGTGATCCCTTCACAGGGGACGATATAACCTGGGGGCGAAGTAATTACTATCGTGAGCAGCTACTTGCTTCGGGTAATCCACTGACAGGTTTTGGCTACTATGTCAACTTGAACATGGATTTTGAGAAATGGCTCATCATGCTCAATTATGGTGAGTACTATCCTCAGCGGATTGGGGTGGAACTGCATGACATGATTAATCGCCGGGGTATCGCGAAGATGATCTACCGCTTTACTCCTCTGCTTGAATCCTACACGATGATACTCCGGGAGAACGACTATGCGGTTGCCCAGGAGGGGAGACCTCGGCGTGGGGTCGCGATTCTCAGTGGTTTCCAGTTTTTGCTGTAGTGTGAGTCAATAAGACGAGACGGCACACTAGTTGCGATTCCGTTGCAGGAGTCGCTGCAGCACGATGAATGCAAGCAGCAACCCACCAATTGCTATTTTGGTCCACCAACTGTTCAGGTTGCCTTCGTAGACGGGCACGCCGGTAATCACGCCCAAAATCAATACGCCGAGGAAGGTCCCGGCAACGGAACCGACACCTCCGGAAAGGAGGGTGCCGCCGATGACCACGGCGGCAATGGCATCGAGTTCAAGCAATTGTGCGGACGAGGCATCCCCTGACTGTGATCCGATGGCATGAAGAATTCCACCCCCGGCGGCACAGAGACCGCTCAGTGCGTAGACCATGACGGTCGTACGGCCAACCGGCAATCCCATCAACAGAGCCGACTGCGCGCTGCCCCCAATGGCATAGACGTTGCGGCCAAAGCGGCTATAACGGGCGATACCGATTGCCAGCATGATCGTGGCCAAAAAAAATAGTGCCGGAATGTTGAAACCAAAAATCAGGAAATCAACCAGTGGATCAAAGGACGCGTGGCCGGCAATGGATAGTCTTTTTTCTTCGGTCAATACCAGGGCCACACCACGCGCTAAAAACATGGCAGCGAGTGTGACCAGAAAAGGTGGCAGTCGAAACCAGCGAATTACCACACCGCTGGCCGTTCCAAACAATGTGCCTCCAAAAAGAACTGCCAGAATTGCCAGCGATACCGGGAGATTCCAAGTGGCAAGGCACTTCGCCAACAGAATACTTGAGAGTGCAATGACCGCACCGACCGAGAGGTCGATGCCCCCGGAAAGGATTACAAAGGTCATCCCGATCGCTGCCAGTCCCAGCGGTGCGTTGGTGGCGCCCAATTCCGTAGTCTGGAACCAGGAGGCGAATCCGGGATAACGCAAGGTGGCCAACCCATAGAGCAGTAGAAAGACGGCGGTCGTGGCAACCAGCGACATGTGCTGGGGCTTAATGCGAGGTCGAGCCATCATTTGCGGACCCCTTTGCCGGCGAGTATTTGTCGAAGTGCCTCCGACTGGAGCAGGCAGACCACGAGGACCACAATCGCTTTAACGATCAGGTTCCACTCCGCGGGAATACTCTGACCGCCAATCTGTGTCATCAGGATCGTGGTCCCAAGCGTCTGAATGATCAACGCTCCGATGATCGAACCGGCCAGAAAGAATCGCCCGCCAGAGAGTGCCGTACCTCCGATCACCACGGCCAGAATCGCGTCCAATTCCAGGTAAAGCCCAGCGTTGTTAGCGTCGGCCGCCGTGATGTCCGAGGCATAGATCACGCCTGCCACGCCCGCAAATAGGCCGCTTAAGGTGTAGACCAGCAACCGCACCGCACGCACGTTGAGCCCCGCATAGCGACTGGCCGTTGGGTTATCGCCAACCGACTCGATAAACAGGCCGAGTGCCGTGTAGCGGACCGCTACCGCGGTCAGCAGAGCCGCGGCCAGGGCGCCCGTGATCGTGACAGGCAGGAAAAATAACGTCCCCCCACCCAGATAGGCAAACCCAGGATGCCCTTCGATGGGGATGATCTGGCCGTCGGTAAGCAACTGTGCGATTCCGCGACCGGCCACCATCAAGATCAGGGTAGCTACAATCGGTTGGATGCCCAACATGGAGACCAGCAGACCGTTCCAGGCACCCGCCGCCAGGGAGGCAAGGAGTGTCAGAAGGAGTGTTGGTGCAAGCGGTATCCCCCAGTCGGTCAAGAGGACTGCCGAAATCGATCCCGCCATTGCCATCACCGCCCCGACCGAAAGATCGACGCCCGCGGTGGCGATCACCAGGGTCATGCCGAGTGACAGGAGCAGCACCGGAGTGGCCCGGTCGAGGACGTCGACCAGCGAACCGGTCAACCGCCCCTCGGCGAAGTGGAGTGAAAAAAATTCCGGATTGAGCAGCGCGTTGAACAGCAGCAGAACGGCCAATGCCGCCAGGGGCCAACAGAGCTTGCGGAGCGACTCAGGCATCGGTTCGGTCCTCTGCCTCCTCGGTGGGCTGCTCATCGGCAATGATGTGCATGATACGCTCGAGTTGGATCTCTTCGCCAGTCAATTCGCCGATCTTTCGCTGGTCGCGAAGCACC
>JAUWIQ010000180.1 GCA_030605285.1 Planctomycetota bacterium | reverse complement strand
GCTCGTGAGGGCCGGTCAAGGCAGGGGAGGCACTCTGATATCTGCTGGGGCCAGCCGGCAATGCCTCGCCAGCAGCCAGATCTGATTGTTATAAATGGAAACTGGGGCCAGCCGGCAATGCCTCGCCAGCAGCCAGATCTGATTGTTATAAATGGAAACTTCGTTGGCAAATCGGCCATTTGTACATTGGCTGCTACGCTTTAAAACTTATTACGATCCCATTTCCATCATCCCATGACATGAAAATACTCGCCATAGAAACTACAGGAAGAACCGGTTCGGTCGCGCTATTGCAGGCGTGTGACTGTGTGGCCGAACAAAAACTCCCCGCAGATACCCGCAGCGGGCAATCGCTGGCCGCCTGCATCCAACAGTTACTCAACGGCCACGGGTGGAGACCGCAACAGGTGGATCTCGTAGCAGTAGCCCGAGGTCCCGGTTCCTTTACGGGATTGCGTGGGGGCATCGTCACCGCGAAGACGTTTGCTTATGCGGTCGATGCGACGGTCTTGGGGGTGGGTTCGCTCGCGGCCCTCGCTGTTGCCGCCGGAGGAACAACGCCCGTATGGTGTGTGATGGACGCGCAGCGGGGAGAACTTTACGCGGCAAAATTTTCTCTCACGGAAGAGCTGCCTGAGGAAATCAAACCCACCCGCATTTTGAGACTTGGCGATTGGCTGAGACAACTTCAGTCGGGAGACCGCATTGTCAGTCCGCTAATCGAAAAACTTGCAGATCGGCTGCCCGACTACGTGGAGACCGTGGCCGAGGAGTTCTGGATGCCCTGGGCCCACGCGGTGGGCCAGCTTGCGCTGGTAAAATTCCGCGCGGGCGCCCGCGATGATCTCTGGCAATTTGTGCCCGATTACTATCGCCTGAGCGCAGCCGAAGAGAAGCTGGCTGCGGAATGTCAGGGGGAGGCGGATGGAAAATCCTGATCACTTGCCTTCGCGCAATCTGCGGGACTCTTCCAGTACCTGCTTCAGATCCCGCCGCGTGCGGACGTAGAACACAATGCCCACGGTGGCCACGAGAAGCGTGATGAACCGGTAGACCAGAGCAACCACAAGCCCCTTGGCCACACCTCCGCCAGTTTGTAGGTAAAGAAATTGCAGTACGCCTTCAAACGCTCCTAAGGCAGCCATTGGTAGGGGGATTGCGCCAGCGACCATTCCCAGCGGGACAATAAAAAAATGGGTCGCAAGGTTTGGCCCCTCACCGGGCAAGCCCTCGGCAATCAAGTAGAAGGCGACCGCCCCCAGGCAATGGACACCCAAGGTCAATAAGAGGGCTTGCGCAAGCACACGCTTTTGGAGACGATAGGTCCGCGCTGTTACCACAAGTCGCTCCAAGAACGGGCCGATGTGGCGCACTTGGCACAAGCGCCCGACCAGTTTGCCCTGGGTGCCAAAACCCATCAGCAGCAGCAGCAACACGACGGTCGCAAACGCCGTGATCGCAAGTGTCCCTTCGCATAGCTTGGAAACATTGTCGCTCAACTTCGACACATCTGAAAAGGCGATCGCGGCACTGGCAACCAACAACAGTCCGTAAACCCCCACCACCCGATCGACGACCACGGTGGCCACCGCCTCGGTACGATGGCCCGGCTGCTCGCGGGCAAGAAACATCGCCTTAAACAGATCGCCACCGACTATCCCAAGAGAAATCAGGTTGAAAAAGTAGCCCACAAAACCCAACCGAAAGGCATCTCGCAGGGAGAAAGGTAGTGCAAGCACCCGCACCAACAGATACCAGCGAAAAAAAGTGGTCATCACCGCTGCACTTAGGATCAGCCAGGCGGCAATCAACAGCAACCAGTTCTTCGGTTCACTTTGGAGTTGGTGAAACGATTCGGGATACTTGTGGAAGGTATGGAGCACCAAATACGTAAGGATGCCCAGCGAGACGGCCACCTTGACAACATTGAACAACTGACGTTTCAAGAGAGTCTTATCCACTCGTTCCAGACGACTGCGGTAGGGAACCAGCCTGCGGTGCGACCCTCGCCTGCGGCGCGAAAGTCTGCGGCTCTCCGTTGACACCCTGCCGTCACGGTGATAAGGTTTTTACTGTGCTTTCGCAATGGCAGCGTCGGTTGGCTTTTACGCAAGCCACTCGCACAGGAAACACCCCTGGGGGATTAGCTCAGTTGGGAGAGCGTCTGGCTGGCAGCCAGAAGGTCAGCGGTTCGAGCCCGCTATCCTCCACTTCTTCTAATGCGGCTCCCCGCGAGGGGAAAACCCTCCAACCACAGAGCAATCTGCTCGGCCCGCTTCAAAGGGTCCGGAAGTGAGGCCTAACCGTGCCAGAGGATCCGCAACAAGACCCTGCTCTGTCAGCATGCTATCACTCAGATCGACGCAATCCGTTGAGCGCCATTTTTCAGCACCAAAAAGACCTACCCGCAGTAGCACCCGTCTGTTAGACTCCGACCCCTTCCTCCGGGGCACTCCCGCAGGCGGGACCGGTGCTGTTTCCTGCAGCAGTGGATTTTCCAAATTTCTGCACGGCCAACTTGCCATTTACAAAAATCTAATCCCCGCTTGTATGAAACTCTCTCGCTCCATTGCCGTGCTGATTTTCATACTTTCCGCAGGATTTTTCAGTTCCTTGGCCAACGCAGTTCCACCTTGGCTGGATTTTGCAAACCCCCAACGAGTCGCTGCCCAGCCCGATGAGGCATACCGACTTTCTAAGGAGCAGGGGCCCTGGATGATTATGGCCATGACATACCGCGGGCCCAATGCTCAAAAAGAAGCCCAACAACTGGTCTATGAACTGCGGAAGCACCACCAATTAGAAGCCTACACGCATCTGGAAACCTATGACTATTCTCAGGCTTTTGTGGGACGAGGTGTTGATAAATTTGGCAAACCGCGTCGTATGCGTCACCAGCAGAACGACGAGATCCGTGAAGTGGGGGTGCTTGTTGGAAACTATTCCTCTGTGGATGACCCCCGCGCACAACGTGACCTGAAACGGATCAAATCACTCACGCTTGAATCACTCGATTCAGAAGCGGATAAAACCAGCCGGACTTTTGCCGAGCTGCGAAATTTCCATCGCGATTTACTTGGGAAAAATCGTAAGTCCAAGGATTCGTCTGGGCCTATGAGGCTCGCCTTCATCACGACGAATCCACTACTACCAGACGAATATTTCCACCCCCAAGGCATCGATCATTTTGTCGCAAAGTTAAACAAAGGTGTAAAACACAGCCTGCTTGAATGTTCGGAAAAGTACACGGTCAAAGTGGCAACCTTCAGCGGTCTGGTAGCGATCAATCCTGCTCACATTAAAGAGATTGAAAAAAGCGACTTCAAATCGAGTCGCCTGGAGGAAGGGGCCCTCAAAGCACATCGGCTCTCAGTGGCTCTGCGAGCCAAGGGCTACGAGGCTTATCAATTCCACGATCGCAGGAGTAGCATTGTGACCGTGGGAGCTTTCAACAACGCGCCAGATAAATCGCCGGGCGGAACGTTGGTGTATGAACCCCAAGTGCGGGAACTGATTTATCGTTTTGGCGCGAAACAAAAGGCCCCCCAAGTGCCAAGAGGCCAGAAGCAAACCGGGGTACAAGCCGGTATCGTCCCAGAACAGTTGCTAGGCATTCCATTCGACGTTCATCCCACGCTGATTCCCGTACCCAAGCGATCCGTAAGTAGTGATTTCTCCCGGCGCACTCTCAGTGTCCGCTGAACCGAAGAATGACTCCCCTCTCGCTACTTATTTTAGGTACAAAGAACCCCAAGAAGGGTGGCGAGCTCTCCCACCTGCTCGCGCCTCTGGGGATCGCGGTTCAGACACTCGCCCACTACCCTGATGCTCTGGATGTCAGCGAAGACGGCGACTCTTTTGCCGCCAATGCAGGGAAAAAAGCGACTGCCCAGGCAGACCACCTCGGCCAATGGGTTCTTGGGGAAGATAGTGGCATTTGTGTCGACGCGTTGCAGGGGGCTCCCGGCATCTACTCCGCACGGTTTGCCGGTCCGGACGCGACCGATCCCGAAAACAATCAATTACTGCTCGACAAACTGGGAAGTTTGCCCCTTGAGCAACGGACCGCACACTACACTTGCCACATGGCCTTATCCGATCCCCTGGGAAATATTCATGCCGAGAGCGAAGCCCACTGTCGTGGCCGCATCCGCTACGAAGAAGCTGGTAACCACGGGTTTGGCTACGACCCGCTGTTTGAGGTCGTCGAGTACCATCGCACCTTTGGTGAACTCGGCCCTGCCATCAAGGCCGTCCTCAGTCATCGAGCTCGTGCGATTGCCTTATTGCTACCCCAACTCCATAACTTGCTGAGTGATTAGTACATAGAATCTGTGCGTGGCTACAATAGAAAATCCCGCCTGCTTGGCCGATTGTCCCAACTTGGATGGTTCGTCGGTTACCTGATTACGATGGCCGCCATTCTTTGTGGAATGATTGCCCTGCGTCACAAGCAATTGGATGACAATCACTCTGCCAGCACCCAAGCCGATTGGCAACAGTGGCGCCACGAAGCGGAAAGGCAGTCGACTGGCAAGGGTCCCGTGCAGCGCAATATTCCTAAAAGCCTCGATCCTCCACTGCGGGTATTATTCTCGGAAAACTTTTCTATGCTCGTAGTCTTTGCCCTGATCTTTGGATCTGCCTTCTACTTCATTTTTTACTTTTTTGTGCGCGCCACCCTCAGTCGGCAAGCGGAAATTGACCGTGACGGAGAGGCGTAAATTTAGATGCTTGGCCCCTTTTGATGTAATCGCTATCCGATCGATGCGGCACCCCACGGAGAGACCCCTCTGGAGCGTGGGCTACGGTAGCTGTTAGATTGCCAACCAGTCCATGATGTTTGGTAATGGTTTGGCGGCCCCTATCTCGTTAATCCGCAGTTCTCTGCAGCCGAGTTACCCGAGGGAAATCACCCGTACAACAATCGAACAATTGGGACGGAGAAGCCGATGGCCAAGCGAAGACAACCTGCGGTCAAAAGACGGCCCTCGCGTAAAAAGAAACGCGATCCCACGGTTGCCATTATTCTGTTTGTGGGGATCGGATTCCTTGCCCTTGCCGCCGGTGTCTATTTCGTCAGTACCCAAAAGGCACCCAAGGTTGCCAAACAGAAAAGGCCTCAACAGGTCGACGTTGAGGGTGAGGAATTCTCCCGACCAGAACCGACTTCAAAGCCCAAGTCGAAACCTCAGCCGGTCGCACCACGGCCGGAGCCCAAACCCGATCCGAAAACAGATTTTAGTCCAGTTTTTAACCCGGCCAGCCTGAATCG
>JAUWIQ010000341.1 GCA_030605285.1 Planctomycetota bacterium | reverse complement strand
CGGACAGCAGTACCTGCCAATTTTTTTTCAATCTGGTCGATAATCCCCATCTCGATCACAAGAGTCGTGCGGCGTCCGACCAATATGGCTACTGCGTATTCGGCCGTATTGTTGAGGGAATTGAAATACTCGACAAAATCGGTCGGGTTCCAATAACCGATAAAGATTCCTTTAAATCAACTCCGCAGCAACCGGTTGTGATCGAAAAAGTGATCCCGATCGGTTCCTAGTACCAACAGCGGTCGCGAATCGGATGAAAAGAGGAGCCCCTTCAGCAGGAGGCTCTTGAGGGGGCTTGCAAGCAGTGGTCGTTTTTTGGCCTCCCTGCAAAAATAGGCAGGCGGGGCGGGGTGCAGGACATTGGTCGGTTGATTTTTGTTCGATATTTGGTTACAATCCAGCCTCTCTTATGGAACATCGGGATGCCCGTCAACGGAGGGTACGGACATGTCTAAGTCTGCATATTTCATGCAGGAGTGCGAAACTTGTGGGCGCAATCTGCGTGTGCGCGTGGAGTACCTTGGTAAGCATGTGGTTTGCCAGCACTGCAAATCGCAATTCAAGGCAACGGATGCGGTAGGTAGCGACAATGCGCTCTCGAATTCAACGAGCACCGTGTTGAAGCGAGCCGATGAGCTGCTGGCCGCCGCAGACGCGATCAAAAACCGGCCGCGCTAACGCGTGAAGTTTTTAGAGAACTTATTTCGGGTCTGCTCCTGGTAGGGAGAGCCCTGAAAGTCGGTGCTGCCAAGTGCCTTGTTTTCGCTCCCCTTGTTTTCCTCAAAGGGGGGATCCCCCGGGTGATTTCGGTCCATCGACCCCCAGAGTGAGCCGTGTTAAGTCGGCAAAATAGTCGGGGTATGTTTTGCCTGTGCACCCCGGATCCAGGATCGTGATTCCCGGCACCCGGAGTCCCACCAGGGCCAGGCTCATTGCCATCCGATGGTCGTCGTAGGTCGCGACTTCGCCACCCTGCAACGGCCCCGGCACAATCTGCAGGCCGTCCTCTTGTTCCACGACGCGGGCACCCAGTTTGCATAATTCCGTTGCCAGATCCCCCAGGCGGTCGGTCTCCTTGTGACGGATATGGCCGACACCCCGGATCGTGGTAGCTCCCTCCGCAAAGAGGGCCACCACAGCAAGTGTTTGGACGGTGTCGCTGATCGCATTCATATCGACATCGATACCCCGCAGCGGTCGGCCGTGTACCGTGATTGCCGCAGCGCCATATTCCAGATCGCAGCACATTTGTTCAAGACATTCACAGAAAGCGACATCTCCCTGCAGGCTTTCTCGGCAAAGTCCTTCAACCCGCACCCGGCCCCCGGTGATGGCCGCAGCGGCCCAAAAATAGCTGGCGGCCGAGGCATCCGGCTCCATGGTGGTTTGGCGGGGCTGATAGGATTGCGGGGCGGTGATCCGGAAATGATGCTCCCCGTACGTCCCCACTTCCACTCCGAAGGATCGCATGATCTGGATCGTCATCTCCACGTAGGGCTTTGAGACGAGCGGCCCGACGATTTCAGGTCCACGTTTCCTCGCGCCGCGGGCGCAGCCAGCAGCAGCCCACTGAGATATTGGCTGGAGAGATCTCCTCGCACCGCGATCGACCCGCCCTGGAGTCCCGCTGCCCTGACGGTCACGGGGGGATAGCCCGCAGCCGAAGTGGCGTCGACACCGCAGGCTGCCAAGGCATCGATCAGATTACCGATCGGCCGTTTGCGCATCTGCTCGTTGCCATCCAGGGTGAACTGGCCGTTGCCGGTTGCGACCAGGGCGGTGAGAAAACGGAGGGTCGTGCCGCTGCCCGCCACTTCCAATTCTGCCAGTTGGGAGGGTAAGCGGCCCGCGCAACCCTCGATCGTGAGTCGCCTCCGGTCCCAGTCGACATCGATCCGGATGCCGAGTTCCGTCAGGCTGCGGATCATGACTTCGGTGTCCTCGCTGCGGAGTACCCCCTCCAGGGTGGACTCACCATCGGCCATCGCAGCACAGACGAGCGCCCGGTTTGTGATGCTCTTCGAACCAGGTGGGCGGATACTGCCGTCGACCGGTTGTTTTACGGGTTCAATGGCTTGTCGCACAGTCAACGGAGGGCTCGGCTTTGCGGGGCAGGATCTTGTTTTGTGACGCGCACCAACGATCACCGATTGTGGTTTGCCGATGTGACTTTTGGCAAGCGGTCGGTGAGAAGGCCCCAATGGGGGCAGTCGTCAAGCAACAATTTACCAAAGCGGAGCGAATAATGCGTGCAAACGATGTTTTCACGCCTATACTGAAGACTGGGAAAACAGGAGGGCAGTCCCGTGAGACCGTAAAACCCACGCATTTCAGTCTGCCGCTGAGGTCGGGGCCCTCGGTTTTGTGGTTTATCGGTTTTGTGGTTTATCGGTTCGCCGTTTTTGGCATAATAAGGGTTGTTAGGATTTCCCCGCCACAGAGTACCGATTCTCCGCCATTGGGGCGGCGAGGCTCAGTTGCCCTGTCCCAGACGTTTTGCCTTTTCGATCACTTCAGAAGGCTAACCGGATCTTGCCGCGGTCGTGGATTGCCAGGGAGAAGCGATGCACCAAATGATCCAACCCGTGCGATTCTATCTGCGTCGGTTCCTGCGGATTGCCGCGGCATCGCTGTTCACTCTAGTGGCGGCGGCAAGTCCACTCGTTGCGAGCAATGCGGTGAGCTACCAGCGGCAGATCCAGCCGATTCTTTCGGAACACTGTTATGCCTGCCATGGTCCTGATCGTGTCGGTCAGGAAAATGACTTGCGTTTGGATATTCGTGAGCATGCTCTGGAGAGTGCAATCGAGCCGAGGGACGCAGCGGGCAGCGAGTTGAGCGCCCGCCTCGAGAGTCCGGATCCCGATCAACGGATGCCGCCGCCAACGACAAAAAATCCGCAGCTGAGCGCGAGGCAGATCGATCTCTTGCGGCGCTGGATTGAAGAGGGTGCCGAATACGAAAAACACTGGGCACACATTTCACCACAAAAAAAAGAACCCTCGGAGAAAGAAGAGCCGGCAGGGAACGTCGGTTGGCCGCAGGGTCCGATCGATCGTTGGGTGGCGGCCGGTCATGCCCAACAGGGGCTCAAGCCGGCACCGCCGGCCGATCGGCGGACCCTGATTCGAAGGCTCTCCTTCGATCTCACCGGCTTGCCTCCCTCGGTCGCCGAGGTCGAGGCATTTGTTGCGGATCGTTCTCCGCAGGCCTACGAACGGGTCGTCGACCGCCTGCTCGCCTCACCCCACTTCGGTGAGCGGATGGCCATTTACTGGTTGGATCTGGTCCGCTATGCCGACACGGGGGGCTATCATGGGGACAACCAGCGCGATCATACCCCGTATCGCGATTACGTGATTCGCGCATTTAATGAAAACCTGCCCTTCGACCGCTTTGTCCGTGAACAGCTTGCCGGGGATCTACTTACCGATCCAAGTCGTCAGCAGCAGATTGCCTCCGGCTTCAATCGCCTCCACATGACGCCCCGGGAAGGGGGCG
>JAUWIQ010000245.1 GCA_030605285.1 Planctomycetota bacterium | reverse complement strand
GGTCTCGGTGGAAGTCTTTGACTATGAACCGGGAATTGAGCGACTGGTGCGCGAGAGTGTCACCTACATGGAATCGGTCCGCTCGGAAGTTCACTGAGACGAATAACGGACGAATAGCGCGTTCAATTCATCGTTTCAACGCGGAGCGTTGCCAGATGATGAGCCGTGGTGACCAACCGTTCCCAGTTTTCGTGAACGTATTCTGGTGGGCCCCCAATCTGCGAGACGACCTCATGGACCTGCTCGGTCGGCACCATTTCGATTGCATCCCACGGGCAGACGAGGAGCTCATAGGGGTTTGTTTTCTTTTGAGGAATGTGGACGCAGACTTCACATCCCACACATCGCTCCAAGTCGATCTCGCACCACTGCTGTGACCCTTTCAACACGCCACGATCGATTTGCCTCAGTTCAATACAATCGACCGGGCAGACTTCGAGACACGATTCACAACCAGTGCAATTGTCGGCGTTGATGACCGCCAACTCTTTAGGCACCTTTTTTCGGGGCCCTTTTTTACCTTCTTTTTTAGCCATTTGTAAATCTCCCTCGCGCTTCTTCAGGCGACTCTCTATCTTAAAAGCAAATCCCATCGAGACCACCCGCCTCGGGGGGCATCGTTCACTCCACACGTCTAGGAGGAGGAATCTTCTCCCGTCAGTTCCTCGTCTTCCGAATCTTCTTCCATCCGGGCCACATGCTCCTGCAAAATCTTTTCTGCGTGCGCTAAATCTTTGCTGGGAACGAGGACACGAATTTGGAACACACCTGTGAGCCCCGCCTGATGCTCTCCCTCAATGACACACTGAATGTCCTCATCGGCCAGAGCTAATTTAAGAATTTCTGCCAGGTTGCCATCGGTCACTTTAATCAGCGTCTTTAGATCGAGTGGGTCTTCTTTATGCATGGTCGTGTTATCCGCTTGGGGCTTCAAAGTACGAGAACTCTTTTGTATCAGCTTAGGCGCGCGAAATGTACTGGGCTGTGCGGGAATCGACTTTGATTCGTTCACCCGTTTTAAGATATTCAGGCACCTGAACGATGAGTCCCGTTTGTAGTGTTGCCGGTTTGGTCCGTTTCGTCGCCGAATCGCCTTTTACAGCCGGATCGGTTTCAGTGATCTCCAGTTCAATCGTGGTTGGTATCTGGACTCCGACGCACTCACCATTGTAGAGCAGTGCGAGCATCCCTTCCAAATTTTCGGTAATGTAGGGTTGCTCCAACTCCACTTCCTCGAGTGGAAGACTGTATTGATTGTAATCAGACCCGTCGAGCAGATGCATTTCGGCCGCGTCGGTATACATGAGTGTCACGGTTCGCCGCTCAAAATCGGCTTCATCAATCGTTTCGGTCCCTTTGAGCGTAAGATCCTTTTTTTGCTTTGTGACAAGGTTGCGAGCACGAAACTTATAGAGGGTGGCTGCTCCCCGAGCGGACGGGCTTTGTACACTGATTCTCTGAATCAGTACCGGTGATCCTTGATAGTTCACAACGCTTCCGGTTTTCACCTCTTTTGCCAGCATCGGGCTTTCCTTTCCTTCCTCACACAGTGCACAGTGCGCATGGGGTTTCGATTACTCGATTCCGTAGGCGCCTGCCGGTGGCACCAAAATACCTTCGATCTGATTGCGTCCGACCCGACGGAAGAGTCGCGGTTCGACCGTGAGTGCCACGCCCAGATTGTTCTTACTTAGATCATAACGGAGGCCGGCACGGACAAGAAAAGATTCTCCGATCCGCGTAAATGCAAGCCGCTGGCCCACGTTGGCCGTTCCAGCCAGCGCGATACTTGCATCGTAGGCAGCAATATACTTTGGACTCATCCGGTATTTGATTTTGGCCAGGGCAACCTGACTTCCAAGGTCGGGGGTTGCCGTATTTCGACCACCTTCAAAAGAACGGACACCCAGATAAGCGCTTCCTACATCGGGACGGTTCAGATAACCACCCAGATTCACCAACTTTTGACCTTCGCTGAACGCATCAAACATGCCATCGGACATAAGTGTGAAGCGGTCACCAATATGCCAACGGGCTTCGTAGTTAATCAGACCCACATACTGGCCGAAGTTCTGCTGTTCTTGGGGAAAGAGCGTAAGTCCCGTATCGAAGGCAAGCCAATCTATAATCCGTCGATTCCCGGGCATCCCGCGTTTCGTCTGCCATCGCTGCCGTGCCTCAAATCGTACGGCAGTAAGACTATCCACCACTTCGGTCGAGGGGGAGGTGACCCAACTGCTGATTCCACTACGTACCAAATAGTAGCGCGGATCAAAGGGAGAGATATTATTGAAGTTGTTGGTTAAATAGGGACCACCCAGGGGTGCGGATTGCAAGCGGTTGAGAAAGTTTTCCATGGAGTCATCGTTGATCGCATCGTAAAGCGGAAACTGCGTGACATCCTGACTCGAATTGGCATAGCTGAGTTCGGTATCGAACACAACCTTGTGGGCAAGTCCATTCAGGTTTAGTAAATCACTCTGCACCATCGGATTGACTGACCACATGGCGAGACTTGTCCGGATGCCGACCTGTCCATAGCCGCGATTGATTGGGTTGCCATTGATGTCGGCGTCCCAATGGGCCAGTTCGCCCATGGCATAGGGAACCACTTTGACGGGACCGATCGGTACGGGGAGATCAATTTCCTGTCGGGTTGCATAACGTCCTCCTGAATTGGTTACCTGCCAGGGAAGGACACTCCATTGGCTAGCGTTGGGCTGGACGGTGGGGGCTGCCGCGATGCGATATTTTCCATAGCCCACATTGCTGTGTTCGTACCAAGTAAAGCGATCACCCAGCAGAGATTCTCCCAGCCAGAAGTGATCCCCGCGCGGGAGCCATTCCACCTGAGTAAAGAAATTATTTAACCGATAATTCCCCTGCACTTCCCACATGCGGTTTTCAGTCCGCTTGGACAAGCGGAGGCGTGTGAGTTGATCCGGTTGATCGTTCCATTCTTCTAGAAAATATTGCTGTAGGAAATTATTATCGCTGATGATGCCCCCCTGACCGACGATTTTGTATCCATCGCCAAATCGTTGCGGATGAGCCAACAGGATCCGACCACGAAAGGTTGCTTCAGGGGTCAGCGTTCTTCGATCCAACCCTAAATTATCAAGGCCATGATCTTTGATAAACCATGCCTCTAAATTGCCCCACGTGTCGTCGGTCATCCAGGGCAAAAACCCTCTATCGTAGTTGAAAAAAGTTCCGTAACCGAGTCCGCGGTAGGTCAAGAGATCGGCGTTCAAATCCCACTCGGTGCCGAGGGGTTGATTACTCATGCCAAATAATTCGTAGGCATTCCAGTTGGTCTCGACCTGGAAGCCAAATATATTGTCATCGCCGACGCGTATGTTGTTCAGATAAAAGGTGGGATCTTCCAAACCCGTTTTCCAGCTCGGCCAGTAGAAGACCGGTAAGCCTTCGATATAGACTGAATTCCCCGTGCCCTGAACGACGCGCGTTGTTGTAGCCACACGTTGTCCGGTCAGAGGATCGACAACGGTGGCCGGAACTTCCTCGAGAGTGAGATCATCTGATTGGATCCAATAGCCCGGTTCACCAAGCCGACTGGTTGTTAATTTTGCCCCTCGGGCCTGAAAGCGACTTTGGGAAAGCTGACGCATTCGCTCTGCCTGGATGCGTATTTTTCCTTCGTATTCGGGGACTGGAGCAAGCAACTCCGCATCGAGAATTTCGCCCCTATTTTCACCTGCGTTGTAGTACATCCGGGAAGCCTGCAGAATGCGTTCTCCCTGACGAAATTCGATATTTCCCTCCATGTATAACTCCAGCGGAATCGTTTCATCGATCGCGCTCATTCCGGAAAGGTCGAGTGGTTTATCACCTCCCACCCAAACCACAACCCGATCGGTGGAAATGTCGACGGTACCCACCTCTGGATCGACGCCTTCAATCAAGACGTTAATTCCTCCCGTGATCACCGCAATCGATTCCCGGCCATTCGCCGAAGGAAACCACTGTGCGTTGACTGATCCAGGTTCTCCGCGTGGCCACACGCGCACTTTTCGCATTGCGGGTCTCATCACCGCAGTGGCCTCAGGAAGCGGTTGTATTTCGGGCAATGGTTGTACCGATGGAAGGGGAACCTGCGATGCTGCTTTCGTGGGCAAGAGCAACAAGGAACCCAAGAAAAAGGAACCCAAGAAAAATGCAAGCCAACAAGGCGAGGACCCTACGGTCGGTGGTCGTAAGCAAGACGTGCGCATACCGGTAGATTTGCCGCGCAGCGGTCTCGCTGCACGGACCCGAGAGGGTTC
>JAUWIQ010000076.1 GCA_030605285.1 Planctomycetota bacterium | reverse complement strand
GGCATTGCATTCGACGTTTTCAGGGAAAAGGGAGAGATTCACGCGCCCCAGATCCAGACCCTTTCAGGAAAAGAAGAGGACGTTAACGCCTTTGTCAAAGACCTTGCAAAGGACTCAAGGGTAAAAAACCTTGAGGTAGAGGGCAACGCTGTCTTCTTTGTTGAGGTAAGGCCTGATGTTTTTCCCTCAACCTTCTACAACCCAAAGCTCTTCTTCTACAAGCCAGTAACCGTTGACACTGAGGGCTCAAGGAATTATTTTTCTGTCAGCAAACCAAGAATTTTCCCCAGGAATTGGCTCCATGGCAGGCCCCGCTGATTTCACGATCTGGCTCAAAAAAAGAAATTTCTAAACTTTGGCTGCGAATCTCTTGGAGAGCTTAGACCGATCGGGTGAAGGTCGCAAAAAAAATTCAAGCTCCTGAAGTCCACCTGCGACGATTGCGCGGGCGCGACAAGACAGGCCCGGTAAATCAAGATAATTGCAGCACGTAGAGCGTCGCCGGTGGACTAGAGAATCTTACCGCGACGGGTGGTGGGGCACTATTTCCGGGCGGTTTGCGAGTTCGCTCGATAACGCGCTACTGTCGCCTCTTCAAACGTGGCGAGATGCTCCTGAACTAATTCCACTCGTTTCTTGTCGGTCGGCGAAAGCTTTTCCTTAAGGCTGTGGACGCTGCGAATTTCGACTGGGTGGTCCTCTGTGCGGCGCTGCGCCGAAATTCTCAAGCTGACCGTTTTCGGAATTGCCGCCTCTCTTGCAATCCGCTCGTTGACAACAAGGCGTGGGAAAGGGAGCAGAGCTTGGGGGCGGAGCATTGCATTGAGGCGCGAATACCAGTCGCAAAATCTACGATATTCCTTTGCAACTTCCTCGTCCCCCGCAGTATCTGTGAGAATCTGATAGCGGAGTACAGGATCAAAAAATATCCACATTTTCCCATCCTTTTCTCGCCGTAGTTCAAATTTCGGTTGCGCACAGAATTTCAATAGTGGATCTTGACTTTTGCTCGCTTTCTCTTGCAGCGACGTGGTGTATTGCAAAAGCTCATCCGTAGTAATCCGAGTTTTCAGCTGCCGTTTCAGATCCAAAAGGTAAAAACAGTTCTCTGACGCTTGAAAAACCGTCACCTCGGCGGCACCGGCTATCGAGTCGTAGGCATCCCCTCCGGAAAACAACGTTGTGTTTTCACTGACGGGTAAATCGCCGTCCCCGGAAAAAATCTGGGTATGGACACGAAATTCGGCTGCCTGAAGAAAAGCCATCGGCATCACGACGACGAGTAGCAGGCCAAAGAGACTGCGAGTTAAGCCCGTCAACACTGTTTTGGATGCGGCTCCCATGGGCCGAGAAAACTCCATTTTGATGCCTTCTAGCTTGCGGAGAGATGGGCCACCGTATCGCGCAAAGGTTCCGCTGTAAATGCCATTTTAACCTCTCATTTCCCGGCAAACGCGGTCCTACTGGGTGCCGGGGTCAACGTGTCGTATCAAGTTGCTGAGCAATAATCTGTAGCGGTTCTGCCAATCAAGAACGGTTCTGGCAGTCACAGGGAGGATGAACTGTGTTTTCATCCAGGAGTTAGGACCGCATCGTTCGTCATATCCTTTTTATTTCGCTCTGAAATAAGCTGCCGAATGCGGACTTCCGATATCAGATAGGAGGTTAAGCAAAACTACCATCCGCAGGTTTTTGTTATCCGAGAGTCTCCAGGCGCTAGGTTGACGATAGCAGAGGAATTTTTTGCATGAGATTTGTTCTCGCGAGTTTATTATCCACGGTCATCCTCTCCCCACTCTGGGCTGACCCTCTTGTGATTCCAAAAAATCGAGCCGAGCGACCACAACTCAAAAGCATCTACTCGACAATTCACAGCTTGTCTGAGCTAAAACAAGAAGATACCAAAGCGATGGTCTTCCTTTTTACGGGCGTCGACTGTCCCGTAGCTCAACTCTACATGCCACGACTGCGAGCGCTGCACGCGAAATATAATAAGCAGGGTATCAAATTTTTCGGAATTTATCCGAATGCCCGTGTTGACGTGACGAAAATGGCCCATCACGCGCACGACCAGGACATTCCCTTCCCGGCACTTCTGGATCTCGAACATCGTCTCGCCGACCTGCTCGATGCGCAAGTCACACCCGAAGTCGTCGTCCTGGATGCCAACTGGGAGATCCGCTATCAGGGCGCGATTGATAACCAATTCAAAAAACAGGGGCGACTATCCAAAGCGAGCAAACATTATTTAAGAGATGCGATCGAACAGATCCTGAGTGGCGAACCTGTCAAAATCAAGTCGATGCCACCCTCCGGTTGTCCGATCGAGCGTCTTGGAAGACCCGATCCGTCGCAGGCCCCAACCTTCTATCGGGATATTGCACCTATTTTGCAAAGACGCTGTGAAACCTGCCATCGTGAAAACGGTGCCGCACCCTTCGAATTGATCACTTACGAAGATGCCTATTACAGTGCTACACGAATCCAAGAAAACGTACTGGAGAGGCGGATGCCTCCATGGCATGGATTCTTGAACCCCAAGCACGGCAAACTTCTTAACGACCCACGGCTCTCAAAACGGGAAATCCGCATCCTCGACGACTGGGTCCGCTCAGGGGCCGTCGAGGGAGACTTTCAAGATACACCACCACCGGTCGAGTGGCCCGATCCAGACACCTGGGAAATCGGCGAACCCGACTACGTCTATGCAACCGACGGTTTTTTAGTTCCCAAAACCGGTGTTCTCGACTATCAGTTTTTCCGAGCCAAACTTGGTTTTAAGGAGGATCGTTGGTTTCAGGCGGTGGAAATCAAGCCTGGCGATACGAGAGTCGTCCACCACATCTCACTCCATCTGGTACCCACGGGCAACAGAGTCTTTACCGGCTTCTCCGGTATGGCAGAACTCTACGGATTGAACGGCGAAGGTGCCACCCTGATCAATGACTATGTGCCCGGGGATATCTACAACGTCAAACAGTATGCACCCGATCAAGCTGTGCGTATTCCAAAGAACTCCGATCTCATTTTTGAAATTCACTATACGCCAAATAATCGCAGTGCAGTCGTTGATCGCTCCAGGGTTGCTTTCAGGTGGGTCGATCAGCCTCCCCAGGAGGAAGTACTCACCAAAGTTTTTCGAAAACCGATCGGGCGTTTTCATATACCCCCCAGGGCCTCGCATCACAAGATGCAGGACAGCTATTACTTCCCCCACGATGTGCAGATCGACGCAATTCGACCCCATTTTCATTACCGCGGAAAATCATTCCGGGTCGAGCAGGTCGAGCGAGATCCCGAAACTGAGAAAATCACCAGCCGCGAAACTATTCTAAGCGTACCGGTTTGGAATCCAGACTGGCAGCGGACATACGAACTGAAGACACCCCTCTTTCTATCTGCGGGCAGTGAACTGCTGGCCACTGGCATCTTTGATAATTCCTACCTGAACCCGAACAACCCCGATCCAAACGCCACCGTGGAGTATGGTCAACAGAGCGCCGACGAAATGTTCAGTACGCGATTTAAATTTCGCGTCGTACCTTCGTCACCCAAAACAAACTAAGTTTTTCTAAGCGGAGTTACTATGTTGATAAGATGGCCATGCGCCCTGCTGTTTTCAACGGCGCTATTGGCATTTTCTGCGGCCAGCGCCACCGAACCGCCTCTCCGCATGCGGGCGGCAGAAATCCGTGCTGAATTAGCCCTGCAACTCTCTCCACGCCACTCCGACACGAGCGACCTGCACCCCTACCAGGAGCAGTTATCCCACGCGGTCGAGGCCTTGGCGGCGTTTCTGGAGACCGCCAATCCCGAGGTCGCAGTCGGTTGGCGAGAGTATCTGCAGTGGGACGATCTGGTAGAGCAACTCGCAAAACCGAAAAGCAATACGAAAGTGCTAAAAACCGTTTTGCTTGCATTTCGGCGTTACCACAGCGGACTGGACCTGGATCCCTTCCGACAAGTCCAGGCAGCACTGCGGGAGTATATCCATGAGACGGATGTGCAGGAAGCGATGAGTCAAGACGGCCAGTTCGATCGCTGCCTTGAAAACTTGGCAAATTCGCTGGCCCGTTACGAACGTCAACCGAATTACGAAGATTCCTATCGCGTTGGCCGCGAACTCTACTCTCTGGAACGTTCGATTGATTCTGGCCATGAGGCAATCCAATCCATCCAAAATCGATTCATGCATCCTAATACCTATGGTCGCATCAGTTTGCGCTTGGTCAATCGCCTCTTGTCCCGAGATGTTCGTGATGAAATGATCATCAACGAGTCTGAAGATGGGAGGAGAACAAGAGGCCAGGCGATCACCACGGCCTATCTAAAGGCCGCATTAATCGAAAGCGGTCAGCAAGCCGCGATCGATCTAATCCTTGAGGGCAAGTGCCGTGCACCAAGTACCATCACGCAGCAGGGGCCGATCACGGTACACGGCTCATTTCTTACCAATGTAAGTGCTCGAAAACGAATCCATCTGAATAAGGAGGGTATCAGTTTTCAACCCGCAGAGGCGCGTTGTTCCACCTCGGTGCGTATCCATGACATAGAGGCTAATCGACGCATCATCGAACGTATTGCTCGCCGTCGCGCACCGCAACAAAAGCCTGAGGCAGAGGCCGCGGTTTCTCAGAAAACCAGCCGTCGGGTTGAATCACAACTCAACCAACAGGCCGAGACCGCATTAGAGGAAGCAAACCAAATCTTCATAAAAAATTTCCGCACACCCAATCGATGTTACGGAACGTTTCCCTCGCTAATGCAATTCAGCACCACGTCCAGGGAGTTGCAACTGCACGCACGAGCTGCCGATGTCTGGCAGCTTGGTGCCCCAGACGCGGCGCCAGCCTTAAATCTTGATCACGACCTAGGATTTGCGATTCACGAATCGATGATCGGCAATTATGCCGAGGGCCTGTTCGGAGGGAAACAAATCACGGACAAGCAGTGGCTCAATTGCCTCAACACGCTCACCGGCTCGGAACCACGTGGCCTCTGGGTCCACGATCGTACAGACCGTTGGGCCCTGACTTTTTCTGACACGCGCCCTATTGTGGTCCGATTTTACAACGGGCAGTTTCAGATCACCGTGCGCAGTCAACAAATCACTCGTGAGGGCCAGTCGCATCAGGATCTGATTGATATCTCCACTGCATTCCGTATGCAGATCACGGCCGATGGCCCGGTACTGTTCCGCGAAGAAGAAGTTTCGGTAGCATTTGTCGATGGCCGTACGCCCGATACAGAACAACAGAAATTACTCGACTTCATCCACTGGAAGTTTGGCGCCGTCATGCCTAAAGAACTCTATTTCGACGGTCTCGTACCACCGACCGGCGGTTCGCTCAGCATGCTCCGCAACTTGCAACCAAAGGAATTCAGTTTTCAGAACGGCTGGATGAAAATTGGTTACCAGTTAATCAGCAAAGTAGTCGATCCATCCTGAATCGTCTCACTCCTTCTCTCCCAGCGATTCTGGTTCCCAGAGACCCTCTCATTGGAAAAAGGGCTGGAAACTGCTAGGCTGAAATAGCGGGACCGGGAGAACTTTTTCTCTTTTTCTCTGGGCTGTTTCATGCGCGCAAACGTCCTCCTCAAAGAACAACCGCTTTTTTGTTGCGGACATCTATGCGCCCTGTTGATCTTGGCAATGGCGGGCAGTTTGGGCAAAACTGCAACTGCCAACGAAGACTCAGCCCTGGGCGATCCCGTGCGGGTGGTGATCTGGGATGAGCGCCAGCCGGAACAGAAAAAAACGTACGGTGGCAGATTTCTAGGAGAAGCTGTTGCCAGACACCTGCAAGCGACCGGGAATTTTGATGTTCGCTTGCAGGCGTTGGATGATGCGTCTCAGGGTTTGGATGAAACCGTTCTCGATTTTGCGGAAGTGATCATCTGGTGGGGCCACGTACGGCATTCAAAGATTACGCCTGAAACCGGTCGAAAAATCGTGGCTCGTATTTCCGCAGGTCAGGTATCGCTAATCGCGCTGCATTCATCGCACTGGGCAACTCCTTTTGTGGAAGCGATGAATGAAAAGAGTCGCCAAAATGCCTTAGCACAGTATCACGGAGCCAACCAACGACCAACCTTAAAGGAAATTCCGCTCAGAACCCGATATTATCTTCCCAAGCGAAACGAGCCCCGTACCCCCCGAACCGTACCGAGAAAATTCCCGGACGGAAGAATTGAAGTAGCGCTCTATCTACCCAATTGTTGTTTTCCGGCCTATCGGGATGAGGGAAAACCAAGCCAATTGCGCGTCCTCACAGCCGACCATCCCATCGCTGAGGGGATTCCGGCACAATCAGAAATCGCGCAGACTGAGATGTATGATGAGCCCTTTCAGGTACCAACGCCCGACGAAGTTCTCTTTGAAGAACGCTGGGAAGACGGCGCGTGGTTTCGCAGCGGCATGCTCTGGCATCTTGGCAAGGGCAAGGTGTTTTACTTTCGACCTGGACATGAGACCTATCCGATCTATCACCAGAAGATCCCATTAAAAATCCTCACTAACGCCACGCACTGGCTTGCCGACGAACAGCGCAAGGCCTCTGCCGATCCAGCAACACCGAAATAAGGCGTTTTGCTTCTTTGACCAGACCATTGCAAAATGTCTGATCCAAGCCGATCATGAATAAGTCATGCCCACCGACCCCATCGCCTTCGTGAATCGGCCAGGACGGCAATTCCTGTTCGCTGCTGGAATCTATTTCGCAGCAACATTGCTCTCTCTCTCTCTGGCTACCGACCTCATTTCGGCCGACACGACTTCCCAGCCCCAGTCGGCAAAATTAGAGCAGGGCAGCTTCCAACTTGCAGATCCTAATCTTGTCATCGAATTGGTTGCTGCCGAACCTGCGGTACAAAGTCCGGTTGCGATTGCCTGGGACGCTGAGGGACGACTCTATGTTGCGGAGATGATTGGCTATCCTCAAGAAAAAAAACAGGGACGCATACGTCGACTGGAAGATCTTGATGGTGACGGCCGCTATGAAAACGCAACGGTTTTTGCAGAAGGGCTTCATTGCCCCACAAGCGTGATGCCCTTCGCGGACAGCGTTTTGGTGACCGATGCCCCCGACATTCTGCGACTGAGAGATACCGACAACGATGGGATCGCCGATGAGCAATCTGTGGAATGGACCGGGTTCGGCACCGGATCGGAGCAACTCCGCGCCAATGCACTGCACTGGGGACTCGACAACTGGATTTACGGCGCCAATGGTCGCTGCAATGGACTGATTCGTCGCCCTCATGCCGCCTCCGATACCGCCGTATCGATCCGCGCCCGCGATTTTCGCTTTGATCCTCAACACGGAGATTTCCAAACCCTTGCGGGCCAGTCCCAATTCGGCCAGAGCCACAACCGTTGGGGTGACCGCTTTCTCTGCTGGAACACGATCCCCATCCGTCAGGCGGTGATTCCCGATCTTTATCTGGCCATGCGACCTGATCTTACCGATCAGTCGGTCATCGACTGCGCGAGGCCCCAAGACACGGCCAAGGTCTACTCGATTAGTCCTCCACCGAGGCAATTTAACGGCGAACGCGCCGACTACTACAACGCGCTCGGTGGCCTGACGATTCTGCGTGACCAGGGACTCGGCAAAGAATATCAGGGAGATGCCTTCGTGAGCGAGTCGCTCGCCAATACGGTGCTGCGCCGAAAATTGGCCCGCCGGGGACCGGAATTTGTCGCCCAGCGAGTCGAGCAAGAGCAGGAATTTTTAGCCTCTACCGATGGCTGGTTCCATCCAGTCAATCTGACGACTGGACCGGACGGAGCACTCTATGTCGTTGACTTCTACCGAGAATATGTCGAACACCCTCGTTACGTAGCATCCGACGCGGTGCGTGAAGGGATCGACTGGCAACGTGGGCACAAGCATGGACGCATCTGGCGGATACGACGCAAGACGCCGGAACGATCCCAGGCAACCCAAGTAAGGCTGAGCGAGGAATCGACACAAAATCTGGTCCAAACACTCTGGCATGAACACAGCTGGTGGCGCG
>JAUWIQ010000378.1 GCA_030605285.1 Planctomycetota bacterium | reverse complement strand
GCGCTGCGCCATAACCTTGATTTTTTTGATGGGTAATAACGTGGACACGTTGGTTAAATGCCGCTAATCGCTGGGCGGTCCCATCGCTCGATCCATCGTCAACAACAAGAATGTCCTCCGCATAGCGAGACACGCTCTCAAGAACCTGTTCGACGTAATTTTCTTCGTTATAAACGGGCAGGGCTGTGAGAAAACGTAGGGGCATCGGAGTTCCTGTCGGATCGGAATAGGCCTAGATACCATTCTAGGCAGGGAGTAATCGGACGAGAATAGGTGGGTTCGCCCTACGGGAAATAATACAATCTGTAGGGATTTTTACGGCCGTATTCGGTCTGCTGCCAAAAGCTGTTGGGGGACATCATGGCCCCTACACTGAAGAGCCGCTTGTGACAATTTGTCCAATCCACGTAGGAAGCGGAGACGTCTGGCGGGATAACTGCGGCTACCCCCTCGACCACAAACGCGCCACGATCGCTTCGTCCGTCAGTTGTCGGATCACGCTCTGGTTGGGGGGCGGAAATTCCAAATCGGTTAATTCCTCCGCAGTCGCCCACCGAAACGGGGTCTGTGGACACTCGGTCGAACCGGCAAGCCGACAGGCCAGAAAATGCAGATGCAAATCGAGCGATGCGTTCTTTTCCGTTCTCTCAGGCAGTGTGGTATATCGATGATGCGTATCACCGCAGGAGCCTACGATGACGACCGTAAGGCCCGTTTCCTCAAGGCACTCTCGGACGGTCGCTTCCTGGACCGTCTCGCCTAACTTTACTTTGCCACCAGGAAACTCCCAGAAGCCGGCCAGAAAAGTGTCTTGCGTACGGCGACCCACCAGAAAACGGCCCCGGTGCCTGACCACGGCGATAGCAACATCCGTCATGAGTCGGTCAGCTTTGGTGGCCCTCGAGCAGTCGACCGGGAGACCCCATGATGTTGTAACCCGCATCGACATGCAGTATTTCCCCTGTGATCCCGCTGGCAGCCTCGGACAACAAAAAAGCACCCGAGTGGCCCACCTCTTCGTGACTAATATTGCGGCCGAGTGGCGCCATTTTTTCATACAGCAACAGCATATCGTCGACTCCCGCTCCACGGCCTGCCAACGTTCGCACGGGACCTGCGCTGATCGCATTCACGCGCACGCCCTGAATTCCAAGATCATAGGCAAGGTAGCGGACCGAGGCGTCAAGGGCCGCCTTACAGATCCCCATCACGTTGTAGCCCGGAACCGCCTTCTCCCCACCAAAATAGGTCATCGTCAGAACCGCGGCATGTGCAGAAAGAATACTCTTGGCTGCATTGCAGACGGCAATCAAACTGTAGGCACTAATTTCCATCGCCATCTTGAAACCGTCTCTGCTCGTTTCCACCGTATCCCGCTTCAGATCCTTGAGATCGGCAAAGGCGATCGAGTGCAGCAAAAAATCGATCTCGCCGAATTCTTCTTTCGTACGATCCATGACCGCTTGAATATCTTCATCTTTGCTCACGTTCATGGGGACGAGAAATTTTGCAGCCTCGCACTTATCGGTCAGCAAGGCAACGCGACGGCGATTGCGTTGCCGCTCATCGTCCGCCCTATCGGGAAGGTGGGAAAAACCACATTGGCCTCCCTCCGCCATGATCTGTTGGGCAATCGCCCAGGCAATGGAATGATCGTTTGCCACGCCCAAAATCAAACCCTTCTTGCCGTCAAACAGGCCCATCGATTCGTTCTCCATTCTCAATAAACAAAAGTTTTGGCTGCGGAGTCGCGGGCTGATAGGAATCGGTAGCCCCCTCAGCCAACGATCAAAATAACCGCAAATGGCAAATCACTCAACGGACCCCCACGCCGATTGCTTGGGTTTGCGGGCTGCATGAGAACGGACCAACTCAGGCCCAGCCTAAAACATGGCGGCCTCTGGCTTACCATGGCAGAGAGTTGCAACCCTTCATTCGCATCTGCGCGGGGGAATCACGAAAACAAATTTGTTTGACATCGGGCAAAAGCGTCTCCAAAACCAAAGACTTGTCGCGTGGCCCTGGGGAAAAGTGCCGCCCGATCGCGCGGCGCGCTTCCGAAGCGGCGACAATCCGCAACGCGCCGACTCGCCTAAATGGATTCAAAGAACAGCCACCATCTCTGCTTGGATACGATGCTGCTGTTGCTAGCAAGCCAACCACGTGATTCCCGGCACGCGGAGATTTTTGCGTTGTCCCATCTTGCGTTGCCCCAAAACGCCGACGGGGCTACAATTCCCAGGCCAGATTTTTTCCCCATTTTTGACGTCATGGATGACGGATTCGATGAGCATGGAAGCCCCCATCCTACCTGCCGAGGGGAATGATCTCCCCACGCTGAGTTCGTTTCAACAAATTCAGTATGCCCGCGAGATTATTCGAATCGAAGCGGGAGCACTGCAGCACTTGGCTGATCGCCTGGATGCCCAGTTTGCCCAGGCGGTCTCCCAGATTTACCATTGCCAGACCAACATCCTTGTCACCGGTATGGGCAAGGCGGGGCTGATTGGCCAAAAGATTGCCGCCACTCTTTCCTCAACCGGGAGTCGCAGCCATTTCCTTAATCCGGCAGAAGCCTTTCATGGCGATCTTGGGCGAATCCATCATGGGGATATCGTCCTCGTTTTGTCGCAGAGTGGCCACACCGAGGAAATTGTACGACTCCTGCCATCTCTTGTAGATCTAGGGGTTCTCGTTATGGCAATGACAAGGGATCGCCATAGCCCCTTAGGGCAGGCAGCGGACATCCTCCTAGAACTCGGGCCCTTACAAGAAGCCTGCTCCCTGGGTCTGGCACCGAGTACAAGCACGACCGCAATGTTGGCCTATGGCGACGCCCTGGCACTTGTCGCCAGTAGGATGCGAGCCTTCAGCCCCGAAGATTTTGCCCGCGTTCATCCGGGTGGCAGTTTGGGCCGAAAACTCACAAAAGTGGACCAACTCATGCGACCGCTCAAGCAATGCCGCTGGGCTTGCCAGCAGGAAACCTTGAGAGCCGTCCTCAGCAAGTGTCGCATTGAAGGACGTCGCAGCGGCGCCGTAATGATTGTCAATGCTGAAAATCTGCTCTGCGGAATTTTCACCGATAGTGATCTCGCCCGTTTGTTTGAGAGCCATCGGGAAGACGCTCTCGACCAACCGATCCGTGATGTGATGATACGCCAACCCGTGACCGTCCCTTCCAAATCCATGGCGAGCGATGCCATCGCAATCATGGCCGAACGAAAACTT
>JAUWIQ010000013.1 GCA_030605285.1 Planctomycetota bacterium | reverse complement strand
TATTGGCCGTGATCGAGTTGCCGCCGAAATGATGGCGAGCAGCGGCGTGACCCCGAAACAAGCAGATCAGCTATTAGCGCTCTCAGATCTCTCGGGGACCAATACAGAAGTCCTCGCGCAGCTGGAGAGATTGACGGCCGACAGCCCCACGGGAGTCGAAGGCACCGCCCAACTTCGCCACCTCATGGCGGCACTAGAAGCAGCGGGCGTACCTGAGATACGGGTGCAACTGAATGCCTCGATTGCGCGAGGTCTGGATTACTACACAGGCACCATCTACGAGACATTTCTGGATGAATTGCCAAACATTGGCAGTATTTGTTCCGGCGGGCGCTACGACAACCTGGCGGAGCTTTATACGCGAACTGCCTTGCCCGGGGTGGGCGCATCGCTGGGGCTCGATCGCCTCTTGGCAGCGATGCAGGAACTTGAAATGGTCGATAAGATAGCAACGCCCGCCGAAGTGTTTGTTGTTTATTTCGATGGAGAGCGGCTGCACGATTATCTTCAGCTAGCAGCGGATTTGCGTAACGCTGGCCTCCGTGTCGAATTCTATAGCGACCCGAAAAAGATCAGTCAGCAGCTAAAATATGCAAACCGCCGCGGGCACCGTTTAGCAGTTATTGCCGGAAGTCGCGAATTTGAGAGCGCCACATGTCAGCTTAAGAATCTCGGCAGCGGGGATTCTCAAGCGGTGTCTCTGGCTGACGGTCCAGGTGAATTGGTCGCGGCCATCCGCCGCCAGTTGGAAGAATAGCACGGTAGATGTCGGGGATGGAGCACGTCATGCGTGCGGCTCAAGGTGCCACTGTTGGTGATTCAACTGGCGGTTTGACCACCCGTTTCCAGATCTGGTATGTCTGATCTCCAGCTTGAAAATGTGTAGGTCGGGGCAGGTCAGGCTGGGTATAGCAGCGTCGCAGCGTATCGGTATTTACTTCGTAGATGCCCTGGATCTGCCGCCCATCGGGCAGCGTGACATCGAATGCCTTGGGGCTCTGATTGGGATACAAACGGAAGGAATAGTTGTCATCCACTTTTTGGGAACCAATTTGCAATTGAAGATGATAATGCTTTCCCGTGACGACCCGCAGTCCGGTCCGCTGGGCCTTGGGTAGGCGATTGGCAATTCCATTGCGGTAATAAACAAAATCGACCAGTTTCCATTTGCCCTGCATCAAGATCAGGTCTTGCTGAACTGCCTCACGCTTGCCGCTGTCCGCAGCGACCGGGGCTATCCAAAGAGTGATTGACGCAACAGAGAGCAACAGGGTGGCCAAGGTCGGGAAAAGAGCAGGTATTTTCAGTAGCAGAGCCATACAACGTAGTCTACCAAATTAATCACAGCCTAGCCTAAAACAGGCCCCGTAGTCCGAGTGGACCAGGGGCCTGTAAAAATCAAAGACAAATCGGATGACCGTTATGTAAGCGACCTGTTGGCAACGAACGATTAGTACATGTCGTAGTCGCCACCATGACCGCTGGCACCTTTCTTTTCGTCCTTTGGCCTTTCCGCAATCAAGGCATCACTGGTTAGAAGGAGTGTGGAAACGCTCGAAGCATTCTGGAGTGCGGTGCGGGTGACCTTGGTGGGATCAATCACGCCCGCTTTAACCAAATCTTCATAGGTGTCCGAAGCCGCATTGTAGCCGACATTTCCACTCTCTTGGGCAACTTTCTCACAAACAATGCCACCATCCTGGCCCGTATTGTTGGCAATTGCCGTAATTGGGGCCCGGCACGCACGAATCACGATGTTGTAGCCCGCTTCTTCATCCTGAGAGAGACCCTGTGGCGAAACGGCAGCGGAAGCACGCAGCAGAGCAACTCCACCACCAGGTAAAATACCTTGCTCAACTGCAGCCCGCGTCGCATGCAGTGCATCTTCAACACGTGCTTTCTTTTCCTTCATTTCACTTTCAGTTGCCGCCCCGACGTTTACTTTTGCAACGCCACCAGACAGCTTAGCCAACCGTTCCTCAAGCTTTTCGCGGTCGTAGTCACTCGTTGCATTCTCAATTTCTCGACGGATCTGGTCGATCCGGGCCTTGATGTCCTGGCTTTTTCCAGCCCCTTCGATGATAGTGCAATTGTCCTTATCGACGATCACCTTTTTCGCGCGCCCCAGATCTGTGATCGGTAGATTTTCAAGCTTGATGCCCAGGTCTTCGAATACCGCCACGCCTCCGGTTAAAACAGCAATGTCTTCCATCATCGCCTTCCGTCGATCACCGTATCCGGGCGCCTTGACCGCACAGCAAATAAACGTACCACGTAGTTTGTTGATAACGAGGGTTGCAAGTGCCTCACCATCGACTTCTTCAGCAACGATCAACAAAGGCTTGCCAGCATTGGCAACGGCCTCTAGGACAGGAACAAGATCCTTAACATTGGATATCTTTTTCTCAAAAACCAGGATGTAACAATCTTCGAGGTCCGCAGTCATCGTGCTCGGATTGGTAACAAAATAGGGTGACAGGTAACCACGGTCGAATTGCATGCCTTCGACCCACTCAACTTCGGTTGCAAGACTCTTGCCCTCGTCAACCGTGATGACACCGTCTTTCCCGACTTTTTCCATGGCTTCAGCGAGCAACTCGCCAATTTCGTTGTCGTTATTAGAAGCGATTGCACCAACCTGAGCCATTTCTTTTTTTGTCTTGATCTGAATTGACGAACTCCCCAGCTTCTCGCTGATGTCTCCAATCGCCTTTTCAATACCCAATTTAAGCTGCACAGGATTCACTCCAGCGACAACCGCCTTAAGCCCCTCATTAAAGATTGCTTCCGCAAGGACGATTGCTGTTGTGGTACCGTCGCCAGCAACATCGCTCGTTTTGGAGGCAACCTCACGGACCATACGAGCGCCCATATTTTCATAGACATCTTCCAGGTCAACTTCCTTTGCCACCGTCACGCCGTCTTTCGTTACCGGGGGTGAACCGAAGCTTTTCTGTAAAATAACGTTACGACCCTTGGGACCAAGTGTTACTTTTACGGCCCGTGCAAGCTTCGAAACACCGTGCCGCATGGCCTCCCGAGCTTCCTGATCAAATGCGATCATCTTGGACATAGATTCTACTCTCCTTCACAGGACCGAGCATCAGGTGCCGGTCAATTAAATGATTTGTTATTCAATCACTGCCAAGATGTCGTCTTCACGCATCAACAGCAACTCTTCGTCCTCAACCTCGAAACTCTCACCAGCATAACTAGAGAACAATACACGATCTCCAACCTGGATCTGAATCTCGCCCCGACTGCCGTCATCAAGCAGTTTGCCGGGACCCACGCTCAGGACAGTACCTCGCGCCGGTTTGTCCTTGGCAGATTCCGGAAGGACGATACCACCCGCGGTGGTGTCCTCAGAATCTTCGCGCTGCAGGACGATTCGATCGCCCAGGGGTTGAATATTAATTTTGGAACCTGACTTTTTCTTTGCTTTGGTCGCTGTAGCCATCGATTTTTCTTTACCTCCGTAAAAACGCGTCACCCTGAGTGAGGAATCAAAGCGTGGATGCAGGATTTTCACTCCCGCGAAACAGACCACCCTCCGACTTCTACCCGAAGAGGGATTCTCTGGTGGCCCACACGCTCAGCTTGGTCTGCCAATTTTCCGGGCCGAGGCCCGGGCACCTCCTAGCAAAGCAATCCGCGCGCCAAGTTTTGATAATGGCCAATAAATTGCTTGTGCTAAAGGGTTTAGGCCCGATATTTAATTTAGCCTGGGCCTGCCAATTTGGACGGCTTTGGGCCCTTCTAGCCCGCTAGAACCTGCCATTTTGACAGCCAGCCTGGGCCAAGTCGCTGCCGGGCTGCACGATCCTGCCCCCCTAAAAATGTGTATGCTAGGAGACCGGGGGAAATCTCGGGGAACGCTTGTGGACTGAGATCCTCTTGCCAGGGTCTCGCTCTCAGGGTCTTGATCGATGGATATCGTGAATGCAGGTGGCAACGCACACCTGTTGGGGAAACGATGAATCGCAACGAAATGATTACCAGGCTCGGCACCGAGTCCTTTGATATTCTTATTATTGGTGGTGGCGCAACGGGCCTGGGCGTGGCAGTCGATGCGGCGAGTCGCGGTTACCGCACTGCGCTGCTTGAGGCCCATGACTTTGCTAAAGCCACCTCGAGTCGCAGCACTAAACTAGTCCATGGTGGTGTGCGGTATCTCGAACAAATGAATTTCTCGCTGGTGACCGAGGCTCTGAGAGAAAGGGGTATCATGGCGAAAAATGCCCCTCATTTGGTCAGCAATCTGGCCTTCGTAGTCCCGCGGTACAAATGGTGGGAAGGCCCTTTCTACGGTATTGGTATGAAGCTCTACGACACCTTGGCCGGCAAGCTCAATATTGAGGCAAGCCGGAGTCTCAGTCGGGCTGAGACGATCGAGGCGATTCCCAACGTGCAGCAGGAAGGTTTGCTTGGTGGCATCATGTACCACGATGGGCAGTTCGATGATGCGCGCATGGCTGTCACCCTGGCGAGAACGGCGGCAACCGAGGGCGCGGCAATCGCTAATTACTGCTGCGTTACCGATCTGATCAAAGAGAAGGGGCATTTAGCGGGCGTGCAGGCTGAAGACAAGGAGACCGGAGCGGAGTTAGAAATCAAAGCCAAGGTTGTGATTAATGCAACAGGCATTTTTTCGGACAGCATCTGTAAACTGGATGATCCATCTGCCAGTGAAAAAATCGAACCGGCACAAGGTGTACATCTGGTACTGGATGCTTCATTCCAACCGGGAAACAATGCGATCATGGTCCCGCATACCGATGATGGCCGCGTCCTGTTTGTGATTCCTTGGCACGATCGAGTCATTGTGGGTACGACCGATACGCCGATGAAGACCGCGCAGCTTGAGCCCCGACCCCTTCCCGAAGAAATTGGTTTTATTTTGCGCAACGCAGGTCGTTATATGCAGCGTGATCCATCCGAGTCGGACGTGTTGAGCGTGTTTGCCGGCCAGCGGCCCCTCGTCCATCCGGAGGGCAAAACGGGGGACAGCAAGTCAATTTCACGGAGCCACGAAGTCTTTGTGAGTGGAAGCGGCCTGGTGACGATCGCTGGAGGAAAGTGGACTACCTACCGTAAAATGGCGGAAGACACCCTGGCACATGCGATCGAGGTTGCTGGACTCCGTCCGGTAAACTGCCGGACGGAGGAACTTCGTCTCTACGGCTACATGGGACGCGATACGGCCGCCTTTCCTGCCCAGGATTACCTCCGTTGTTACGGTACGGACGCCGCCTCGCTAGTCGCGATGGTGTCGGAAAATCCAGAACTGGCTATTCCGTTGCACGAAAAACTTCCGTATCAGGGAGCAGAAGTCGTTTGGGCAACAAAATATGAGATGGCTAGGACGGTTGAGGATGTACTCGCCAGGCGAACCCGCTCGCTGCTACTCGATGCCCGCGCATCGAATGAGGCGGCACTCAAAACGGCAGAAATCATGGCGGGACAACTTGGGCACGACCAAGCCTGGATTGAGAGCCAAGCCGCCAGCTATCAGGCCCTTTCCAGTGGCTACATGTTGCCCGGATGAATTGATGCTGCACGGTTATCGGGCCGGCAGATAAACTAAATTATAGTTACCAACAACCGCCACTTAAGTAGCAATATGTGTGGGCGATTCACGCTTAAAACTCCTCCAGGGGAGATAGCTGCACAATTTAATCTTCCGCCGGATCATCCTGTCTTCTCCCAGTGTCGGCCACACTACAACATCGCGCCGAGTCAGCCAATACTGGTCCTCCGTCGACATGCAGATTCGGTGTTGTTCGATCCGGGTCTATTGCAATGGGGCCTGATTCCGAACTGGGCGAAAGATCCAAAATTTGGAAGACGCCTGATCAATGCCCGCGCCGAAACACTCTCGAGCAAACCGTCATTTTGCAAAGCCTTTGAAAGTCGCCGCTGTCTGATTGTGGCAGACGGTTATTATGAGTGGAAAAAAACAGCGGATCAAAAGCAGCCATTCTATTTCTTTCGACCCGACGAGCGGCCATTTCTGTTTGCCGGTCTTTGGGAGTCGGGGACCGGTTGCGCCGCAGGCTATCGGGCGACCCTGGACTCGTGCACAATTATCACGACAAGACCGAATTGTTTGACCGCTGGGATTCATAACAGGATGCCGGTGATTCTGGGAAAAACCGCCTCCAGCCATTGGCTCCAACCGGCTGCCAAGCGAGATACGCTACAAGCCCGACTCGAACCTGTCCCGGAAGATTTTCTACGGGTCAAGCCGGTGAGCCGGTTCGTAAATCAGGCCCATAACGATGGCCCCGATTGTCTCGGGCCCCCGTAGAATCAGGGCCGCAAATTTCCGAATTTTTGCGCGGGGCCACCAAAAATTGAGCTAGGCAAATCTTGCGCCAATTTTGCCGGCGATTTTGTTGGAAAGGTGGATATTTCCACCGGAGACTTTCCAGAAATTTGTCGATGTTAAAAGCGATCGGGTGGCTTGCTGGCGTGGCCGCCAAATTTTTTTGCCCTGGCCCGCCCATTCCTCTTGATCTCGGGGTACAATTCAAATATGAACTGCGAAACTTTTGGTCACCAATTCCGTCGGAGGGACTAACCATTAGCGTAGGCTTGGGATCACTCAAGGCTGTGCAAAGCACCGCCGATCCTCGCCTTTCTCGCAGCGACCTCCACCGTCGCAATGGACCGAAGGTTTTTTAGGCTGCGGTTTTCTCCGAGGAGAAGACTAGCAGCCTTTTTTATTCGTTGGCTTTACCAGTCCCAGCGTGGCCCGTTCGTTTTGGTGAGGGTAGAACAAAAACGCTTGGGATTACTCGCGGTTGATAGTCTGGAAGATTGATAACCCGCAAGCGAGGTGTCACTCTGGCAGAGCGTACCCCGATCCTAGGAGGCATCTCCCGAGGCGGTGTCGGTGAGCACTTCATCCATATGGCCGTAAAACTCCCCACGCGAGAGGACCTCATCACAACCGGCAGCGCGAGCCGCCGTCAACCGAGCCGCATGGACATGGGGACCAAAGGCTACAATTCGCAGTGGGTTGTTCGATAACTCGCGGAGCTTTTTGACCATCTCGTGCGGATCCACACCCGTCAACGAGAGATCGAAAAGCACCAAGCCGACCGACAATGCTTGTTGCTGTTCAAGTAACTCTTGGAGCCCAATGGCGGTGTAGAGCACAATGTTTTGCCTTGCCGCCGCTCCCGATACGCGGGAGCTGGTCATCAAATCAGCCGATAGCAAAATCGCAGGCATTAATTACCCGTTCGAAATCAAGATTACGGTCCCGGGCGATTTTTATTTAAGACAGGGATCCAATGCTCTCGGTTGCCACTATAGATTCCACTGAAAATATTAGCGTTCCCGATTGACATTTCCAGCCCACTGCTCGAATGGATTGACGCAGCCTTCCAGAAAATCGCCAGGGACGACAATCTTAAGAACGATTTTCTTAAGAACTATTTTTCGGAGCCAAGACGTTTGTGCAGAAAAAAAGGCTATCCGGCCTGTTTCACGGTAGCCTTAATAGACACGGAGGGGGCAGTTTTTATAAAAGGAAGCTACACTGGGGCCATTCAGAGCCAGCCCGCTTGGGTGCCCACGTATAGCGAAATCAAGGTTCTCAGTCCGTTACACCCCGAGCGATGTCGGTGGGATGCCCAATTCGGATCACGCAGAGGCTGTACTTGCTAAATTTCCAGCCGACTGCAAGGCTCACAAAATTGAATCGCTTGGGAGCGCTGGCGGTTTCAGTGGAGCCCATTTTTGGCAAGTCATTGCACCACGCGGGACGCTTTGTCTTCGTCGCTGGCCCAAACCGCATCCCACAACGACCAGGCTGGAGTTCATCCACGGCTTGTTGCAGCATGTCGAGAAACAAGGGTTTCGGAAAGTACCGGTTCCTATTCAGGACCAAGCCCTCCCTGGAGCAAGCTATATTCAACACTCTGGGTACCTCTGGGAGCTAGCACCCTGGCTACCCGGGTCTGCGAACTACGCCGATTTCCCATCCGTGGAGCGACTGCAGGAGGCGATGCAGGCGCTGGCGCAGTTTCATCTCGCCGCCACCAGTTTTTCAGGGCCTGCCAACCCGGTGGGTCCCGCCCCGGCAATTTTGGAACGACTTGAACTGATCGATCGTTGGCGGTCTGGAGAGCGGCAGCGATTGTCATTGCAAATCGACCAACAGGACTCCACAGCGGCAGCCAACCTGCATGAGTTAGGCAAAGAAATCTTAGTGGAGTTTGATCTTCAGGCGCCAAAGATTGCTAAGGAATTAGTCCTTTCGGCCGAGCAGGTCGTTCCGATTCAGCCATGCATTCGAGATATCTGGCAGCAGCATGTATTGTTTCAGGGGGAACAGGTTTCAGGAATCGTAGATTTTGGGGCAGCACGGCCCGACACGATCTCAACAGATATTGCGAGGCTTTTGGGGAGCCTGGCCGCGGACAAAACTTCCGACTGGCAAATCGGCTTAGAGGCATACGCCCAAATCCGTCCACTTACGCAGAGCGAATCGTTTTTACTTGGCCCCCTAGACCGCAGTGCAAGTTTGCTTTCGGGCCTCAATTGGCTTCGCTGGATTTATCTGGAAAATCGATCTTTTGACAACATTGAAAGGGTTGAATTACGGCTCGCTGCCATTTTTCAACGGTTGCAAAAAATGCGAGAATGAAGAGTCGTGATAGCACGCGAGACACCACTTTTTGAAGCCAATTCTTGATCCGAAAGTTCCCTTGGGTGATGTGACCAAAATGGACCGATAATCTGACGGGTAGGCGTGGAAAATGTTGCATTGACCGGCATGGAGTGCCAGCAATAGAATTGCGCGTGTTTCGAACATTTTTTAGATAGCAATGGCGAACGGTCGGAGCAATGAACAAGCGAAAAATGGCAGGAATTCTAGAACGACTGATACCGGGCTTTGTCATTTTACTGACTCTCCCTTCCGTCTTGTGGTCGCAAGATGGCGGCCTAGATATTGCGGGATTTGGTCGCCCTGGCGGTGCTAGCGGGAAACGGGTAACAGTGAGTGCAGAGGTGGTGGCCGGAACAGATCAGAGGCCAGCAGAGTTACAGCTCACCGCTCAGGTTCTCGCAGGCTGGCACATCTACTCGATCACTCAGAAACCAGGGGGCCCCAAGCCAACCCGGATCAATCTGGTGGCCTCAGACCAGTACCGCCTGTTAGGAAAATTTAAGGCGATTCCCCCGGCAATTGCCCACCACTACGATTTCTGGCCAGGCTTGGATGTCGAAGAACACCACGGGTCGGTTACCTGGTCCGCTCCAATCGAGCCCCTGCGGCCGGCCGGACTTCGCAGTCTGGTGATTTCGGGTGATGTTCAGGGTCAGATTTGCAAAGATATTTGCGTCGATTTTTCGCAATCTTTTGCGGCCCGCCTGGCCACCGGCAAAGCTTCTGCGCTCACCAATCCGACGGTCGGGCCCGTAGCGCCCCCGGCAGCCGATGCTGGGAGTATTGTCACAGCCTACAAGACCCAATATGTGATGCTGACCGGCCAGATCACCCCCCCCACGGTCGAGGCGGGTGGTCGAGCGCAGCTCAAGTTGACCGCCACACTGGCCGACAACTGGCATCTTTATGGCTACGAGAAACGAGCGCCCCGCGATTCAATGCGCAGTCGTCCCACGTTGATCGTACTCAACGAACGCTCTGGTTTAGAGGCGGGTGCTCCGAGGGCAAGCACTGCTTTAATCAGCAAACCGCGCGAGGCTTTTCCAGAATATGTGGATAATTTCCATCACGGCGATGTCACCTGGACCATCGACCTGGAAATCCCGGACTCCGCGCAGCAAGGTGTCCACCATCTCAGCGGCCTCATCGGATTTATGGCCTGGACTGAAAACCAGTGTGCCCCACCCAAGGCGGCTCGCTTCACCGCAGATATCGAGATTGGACCACGATCGGGAGGCATTACGGCCGTTACCTTTTCACCCTCCAGTTATTCGGCGGCCGCTCAGGCGGCAGTCGTTGCACCGCCATGGGATCTGGTGATTCCACAAGCAAAACCCGCTACCTTCTTTGCCATCCTGCTGAATATGGGCTGGGCCCTGATTGCCGGGATTTTTCTCAACGTCATGCCCTGTGTTTTGCCGGTGATCGGACTGAAGGTGATGTCGTTTGTGCAACAGGCAGGTGAAAGCCGCTGGCGGATTTTCACGCTCAATCTTGCCTTCTCCGCAGGACTTATTTCGATCTTCCTCGCACTCGCATTTTTTGCAGCGTTTGCGGGCCTCGCCTGGGCCCAGCAATTTCAGGATCCGCGTTTTGGGATAGCGATGGCTGCTTTGGTTTTTGTATTTGCCCTGAGCCTGCTTGGGATCTGGGAGATCCCGATTCCAGGATTTGTCGGCTCGGGGGCCGCGCAGTCGATTGCCGAGCGGGAAGGTCTGGCAGCTGCTTTTTTCAAAGGTGTGTTAACCACGTTGCTGGCGACCCCCTGTGTTGGCCCCTTCATGTTTACGGGATTAACGTTTGCCGCAGAACAACATTCACCGGCAATCACATTTGCCATCTTTGGAGCAATGGGAATTGGGATGGCGCTCCCGTTTTTACTGATCGGGGCCTTTCCCGCCTGGATTCGATTTTTGCCCAAACCGGGTGTTTGGATGGAGACCTTTAAATATCTGATGGGTTTCGTACTTCTGGCCACCGTCGTCTGGATTTATTATGCATTCATTCCCGAACGATATTTTGTCGCCACCTTGGCACTCTTATTTGGCCTTTGGTTGGCCTGTTGGTGGGCCAACCGTACCCCACTCACGGCCAGTCTGGCTGATCGGCTTTACGCCTGGCCCGTGGCGGCTGCAGTTGCGGCACTCATTGGGTATGTTTCCTTTACCAGATTGACCGGAGCGGAGGCGATCGCACTAGATCCAGGGGGAAAAGTTGCTGCCGGCGATCAAACGAACGGATCCTGGCACACCTTTTCACCCACAAAACTTGATGCCTATCGTGAACAGGGAACGACCGTCCTCGTCGACTTTACGGCCGACGGATGACTGATCTGCAAAACCAACGAGGCAGTTGCCTTGATGACCGAAGAAACAGAAAATTTCATGCGCGAGAATGGGGTTGTCGGTCTGATTGCAGACAAGACTGAGGATTCTCCAGAAATTGATCGCCTGATGCTGGAGTTAGGACATAGCAGTCTCGGGATACCTTTGTACGCGATCTATCCGGGTGATGGCCGCCCCCCGATTGTCTTCAAGGGATTGCTTACAGAAGGCGGTCTCTTGGAGCGTTTGAAAACAGCCGGTCCCTCGCGCGGTTATGGTGCCAAGACGGCTCGAGCGGAGACGGGGACCTGAGCCGAGCGGTGATTCTCAGCCAAAAATCGCTTACACCAGGTCGTGGGAACGCTTGATTTATGTTGGCTTCGACCGGAGCGTTCGGTTTTTTTGGTCTGGGCTGTTCTGCAACCAAGCGGTCGCGTCCGCATCCTTAGAGAAGCCTCGGCGTCCACACTCCCGAATCGCCGAATCGGGAACCCGGAGCAGCGGGGTGTAGGGCGGATGATGGGAGTGTTTGTAGGGGCTGTTCGATTTGGCGTTGTAGCAACAGACCATCGACCACCGTGGTATGTTTGAGCGGTTTTGTGCACTACGGTGCAACAGGTTTGGGTGGAAGAAGAGCACATCGCCAGGTTGCATCTCCAGGTGGATTGGAGAAAATCGTTTAAGAATTTCAGTCACGCGCTCCGGATCGGCAGTTGTTTGTTCTCCCGCTACGACATGATCAATGCGACCCAGCGTCTGCGATCGCGGGATGATTTGAAGACATCCATTTTCTTGGGTTGCCCGATCGATGGCGATGAAACAGCTGATTAGATTGGGGCTAAGCAGGCCATTGGAGTACCAGTAGCCATAATCTTGATGCCACGTCCAGGCACCACCGACCCGGGCATCTTTCATGATCATTTTTGAGTGGTAGTGATAAGGTTCCTCTTCCAACAACTGTTCCGCGACAGCGACAATTCTTCTGCTGCGGGCAAACATCCCGTAAATATCATTCCCCGGATGGTTCCAGAGTGAGAGACGAACCGCCCCGCCTTGATCGTCTGATTTTCCAATCGCGTGATCCTCAAGTTCCTGGTCGGACTTTGCAGTGCAACGAAGAAGATCTATTTCGTCGATCTCGAAAGAGCTCCGCATGAAGAGATAACCCGCTTCTCGATATTGATCAATTTGCGAGGGACTGAGGCCGGTTTCCAGCATGGGCTATTCCAGCAATAATTGAACCACGAGGCAGAGGCTTGACGAAAACATTATTTCACGAATGCGAGCTTATTATAAGGCACACAATAAAAGGTCGGGAGTCGGGCATTTCGTCAAAATCCGCTCCGCGGACGATTAGGACAGGCCAAGGTATCCTAGGAGAGCAATGGTTGTTTTCTATTAGGTGACGATGATTTAGAATCAGTGTGTAGGGAGTATGCCTGCCCGGTCTACTCGATCGGTGAATTCTGGCGGCACCTT
>JAUWIQ010000319.1 GCA_030605285.1 Planctomycetota bacterium | reverse complement strand
GGTGGAAAAAACCCTGCGGCGGTTGCAAGGCGGTTTGCCTCGGCCCGTCCGGGGAGGGGCATTTTCGTTCGGGAGACGGGGGGAGGAGAATTTGTGTCCAGGTTCCTCTTCTTACAAAAATTGGGGGCACTTCGAGTTCAAAAAATCACTGCGCTTGCCGCTTCGCGCGCTGACACTCGGGGAAACAACTGGATGGAAGGACTTCTAGGGATCCTTGTAAAACCTACATATCGGCCGTCTATCGACTGCAATCCTAGACTCGCATGTCATCAATGTGCATAATAGGCTGGGCTGCCGACGGATCCTTGCGACCCCGTGCTCCCTTGGCAAGCTGGTATCATGGAATTTTTTGAAGGCCCATGGACTCGAGGGATTATGCTGCTTGCCGCGATCGTGGCATTAGTTGCGGTTGGGGTATACGCTGTGTCAAAGTGGCGCGATGTTACCGGAGATGACAGGATCACTACCTCAGAACTACTCAGCAAATTTCGAGAAATGCATTCCAGAGGTGAGCTTACGAACGAAGAATTCCGAACTATAAAAGCACGGTTATCGTATGAACTCGAAGCAGAGTTAAAAGATATCGACCGTGAGGGTTAAGCGATACGGAGGGATCACGTCAATTTAATCCTCTGCAGGGATGGATCAATGCCGCATCAGTCTGGCAGCATTGAAAAATTAACTTTTCTCGAGCCTTTCAAGGGACAGGGATGCCCTACGGAACGGCCTGACGTAAATTGGGCTGGACCAACTCGAGCAACACCCGTGGGAACAAGATTCCAACACCTTGGATAAGGCGAATAGCAATCTCAGTAGATGCTATTGTTGAAAGGAGAAAAGATGCCCTCCGGACGCGAAAATAGTGGTCTCGGCCGCCGAAGTGGTAGCACGACCAAAAAAAATGCTTTCTGCTCATTCTGTCGAAAAAGCTACCGGGATGTAGGCCCGTTAGTGGAAGGTCCTGGCGACGTATATATCTGCGGCGAATGTATCGAACTTTGCCAGTCGATACTCGACCAGGAACGAAGACGACGGGGCAGTTCGAAGCAACTGTTTAATAAAATCCCCACCCCTCGTGAGATCGTCACCCAACTGGATGAATACGTCATCGGACAAGAGCACACCAAACGCGTCCTTGCCGTGGCTGTGCATAGCCACTACAAGCGTTTGATGGCTGCCGATACGGATTCTGAGATCGAAATCGAAAAATCGAACATCCTCTTGGTCGGTCCAACGGGTTCCGGAAAAACATTATTTGCACGTTCGTTGGCACAAGCATTGGACGTACCTTTCGCAATTGGCGATGCCACGACTTTGACTGAGGCGGGATACGTTGGCGAAGACGTTGAGAACCTGCTACTCAAGTTACTGCATGCCGCAGACTTTGATCTTGAAGCAGCTCAGCGAGGCATTCTCTACATTGACGAAATCGACAAGATTGGTAAGACCAGCCAGAATGTTTCGATTACACGAGATGTCTCAGGCGAGGGAGTCCAACAATCGTTGCTCAAAATGCTCGAAGGTACCACGGCCAATGTTCCTCCGCAGGGCGGCAGAAAACATCCCGAGCAACAGTACATTCAGATGGACACCACAAATATTTTGTTCATTTGCGGAGGCACCTTTGTCGGTATCGAAAAAATCATTGGCAAACGCCTCGGCAAACGAACGATCGGGTTTGGCCAGGAAGCTGGATTTGAAAACGATTCGGATCTTACCAACACCCTGCCCCACGTAACCAGCGACGACATTCTCGAATTCGGCCTGATCCCAGAACTCGTTGGACGGTTACCGGTCCATTCGGCCCTGACACCACTCGACCGCGATGCCCTGGTTCGCGTTCTTACCGAACCAAAAAATGCCCTTATCAAACAATATCAAAAACTGTTTGCCATGGAAGATGCGGAATTGACATTTACCGACGAAGCACTGCACGCCATTGCGGAAAAGGCTCAGCAACGCGAGACAGGAGCACGAGGATTACGCTCGATTATCGAACACATCATGCTCGATATCATGTTTGAACTCCCAGACCAGGCAGGAACTGGCAACAAGCACGTCATTACAGAAGATATCGTCAACCTGAAGGAAACGATGTTTCCCCTCAGCAGCCAACAACAAAAGAGCGCGTAACGTTCAACTCCGATGGCACTGCCATTGGAACTTGAGTGCGCGCCTATTTCAAATCGGGGCAGAAGACCAGCCAGTCGGTCTTTCTGCCCCGTATTTTTTTGGCTCCGTTCTTCTTGCCTCAAGCGGCCTCGTGACGTTCGTCAGATCAGCCCGCATTCAATATCTCGAAAGCCCACTTAATTTTTATTGAAAACAGCTTCCGGCTACTTGACGCCGTCGGCTGCAGGCGGATATTCGGAGTCAGGAACGGAATCGTGGGCGGTAGCGATCCGGACAACATCTTTAAAAACCGAAAAAACGAGCGGACAGGAGAGACGAATGCAGCGGGCGAAAATTTCAATTATTGGAGCGGGAAATGTTGGGGCCACCACCGCACACTGGTGTGCGGCGGCGGAACTTGGAGACATCGTGTTGCTCGATATTCCGCAGACGGAAACCATGCCGTCCGGTAAAGCACTTGACCTGATGCAAGCAGCACCGATCGTGGGGTTTGACAGCAATATTGTCGGTACAAACAGCTACCGTGACACCTCCGATAGCGATGTCGTGGTGGTCACTGCGGGCATCCCACGAAAACCAGGCATGAGTCGTGACGATCTGCTCAAAACCAACGCTTCGATCGTGAGCGCTGTGTCGCAAGAAATTCAGTCCAGCAGCCCCAATGCCATGGTGATTGTGGTTAGCAATCCCCTGGACGCCATGGTCCAGCAGGCACAGAAGGTCACTGGTTTTCCGCACCACCGCGTCATGGGACAAGCAGGTGTATTGGATACGGCACGTTATCGCACCTTTCTTGCCATGGAACTTGGCGTGAGCGTAGAAGATGTTCAAGCAATGCTTATGGGTGGCCACGGCGACACGATGGTACCCCTGCGGAGTTGCAGCTCCATTGGAGGTATTCCGGTTTCCCAGTTACTGGCATCGGATCGTCTCGAAGAAATCATTGAACGAACGCGTAAAGGTGGTGGTGAGATCGTCTCGCTTTTGAAGACCGGGAGTGCTTACTATGCCCCCGCAGCGGCAACAACCCAGATGGTTGAAGCTATCGTGCGTGACAAAAAACGGTTGTTGCCGATGGCAGCCTACTGTGATGCCGAGTATGGAGTGGGGGGTTATTACGTGGGAGTACCTGCCATTCTCGGCGCGGGTGGAGTGGAGAAAATCATTCAACTGGAATTGAGCGCACAGGAAAAAGTTGAATTCCAAAATAGCGTGGCCGCGGTAAAAGATCTAGTTGCGACGATGGATCAACTGCTCGGGTAGGGCCGTTTGCTCGCGGGTCTGCTTACAAGCAGGATCGCTTTGCCATTGCGTCCGGTGTTGGCAAAGAGCATCTTACCCAGACAGGGCCGCCGCGATTTTTCGTTGGTGTTATTGACGGAAATAAGCCGGAACTTTTCGTATTCTCATCATGCACATCCGCCGCGAAACTCCCCTGGTATAAGCTGGCTATGGCTTTTCTTCGCAACGG
>JAUWIQ010000253.1 GCA_030605285.1 Planctomycetota bacterium | reverse complement strand
TGGTGAATACCGATTTTCGCTTCAAGCCGGATGGTTCTGTCATTGAACCGGTGAGCGGAATCGTCGGCACGTTTGGGATGGCAATGAACGATTTGGATGACCGTTTCCCCTGCTCAGGTAGTCAGCCTGGTATTTATGCGGTTCCGGTAGACAGACGGTATGTGATCCGAAATCCCTATATTCCGGGGCCCCCCTCCAATCATTCGGCGGTGGATTACAACACCTGTTATCGAATCAGCGATCCGCATCCCTGGCGCGTCAAACGGGGTGTCGATCCCAATTGGCAGAACTTTTACGGCAAACGCGAGACTGAGAGTACGTACTTCACCGGGGGCTGCGGCAACGATTTTTATCGTGCCCGACTTTTTCCTGAGAAATACCACGGCAACTTCATCATGTGCGAGCCATCTCAAAATATCCTGCATCGCTGCATCATTGATCGCAACGGTTCGGGGTATCGTGGGCAGCGTGCAGAAGAGGAGCAGGAGTCGGAATTTGTCGCCTCCACAGACCAGTGGGTTCGTCCCGTCAATGTTCGCGTGGGCCCCGATGGTGCACTTTATATCTCCGATATGTATCGCGAGATTATTGAGGATTACTCGGCGATTCCAAGGTTTTTACAGCAACAGTACGGGGTTGCCTTCGGAGACAATCACGGTCGCATCTGGCGTCTAGTGCCGGTGGACAAATCGCTCCGCACCATTGAGAACTTGGATAAAAAAACGGATGCCGAACTGGTCGCGTTGTTGGGTGACAGCGATTCCTGGTGGCGGGACACCGCCCAGCGATTGCTTGTCCAGCGTGGGGACCGGTCGGTCGTTCCCGATCTTCAGAAGTTGGTCCGCAGCGGCAAAACCAGCCAGGAAAAACTTCATGCCCTCTATACGCTCAGTGGGCTCGGTGGGCTGGATGTGGAGGATATTTCTCGCAGTCTCAACGATGAGGACTATGCGGTTCGGGTCCACGGCCTGCGATTAGCAGAACCCTTTCTTGAGGACAATCCGCAGATTCTTTCGCAGGTTATCCAGTTGGCGCACGACACGGATCCACGTATTCGCCTGCAAGTCGCGATGACACTCGGTGAATCGCAGGACCCGAGGGCGACCGAGACATTGATCCTGTTGGCGAAAGAACACGGTCACGAACAGTGGATGCCCAATGCGATTCTCAGCTCGTCCAGCGATTCCGCCGGACAGTTGCTCGCCGCGCTGTTAGGAGACGAAGACGCGACTGCAGGCGCCAAAAAAGTCCTTCAGCCGCTGGCGGCCACGATTGGCGGTCAACGAAATGGAGAGCACATTGGGACTTCCTTAGAGGCCATTGTGAAAAGTAATCCGGCGGTCCAGTCGCCCAGCATTGCAGGGCTGATCCAGGGATTTTCCGAAGGCAAGGTGGAGGGGGCTCTGAACGATGAGGGGCGCGTCGCCATTGTGGAGTTGCTCAATAATGCAGCGCCTCAAATCCGCGCAGAAACAGTGAAGCTGGCTTCCCTGGTCCTGCCTGCGGACGCCCCGGAATTGAAATCGGTTTTTGAGAATGCGACTCGGCAGGCACTAGATGCGGATGCTCCCCTGCAGGCACGCGAAGAGGCGATTGCCTTGCTGGCCCGGGCTCCCTACGATGTTTTTTCGCCAGCCGTCACGGAACTGCTCGCCGTGCGGCAGTCCCCGGAATTGCAGTTGGCGACTGTCAAATCGCTTTCCGGTTCGGATAGCCCGGAGGTGACCCAGGTGCTTTTGGAGGGCTGGGATCGCTATACCCCGCAGGTCCAGGATGCGGTACTCGATGCCCTCTTTGCAAGAACCGATCGGGCTCAGGCCCTGCTCGAGGCACTGGAAAAGGGAGAAATACGTCTGATTGACATCAGCCCCTTCCGCCGCGAGCGATTGATGAAGGCGCGCAGTTACGGTATTCGCAAGCGGGCCAAAAAACTGTTTTCCGAGCAGGCCCCGAATCCTGAGATTCAAGAGCTTGCGACCGCCTATCGTAAATCTCTGCTTGGCGAGCGGGATCTCGCCCGGGGTAAGACACTCCTCACCAAGCATTGTCTGGTCTGCCACAAACTGGGTGAGGAGGGACATGATGTCGGGCCCAACTTTGCCGAGGTTGCCAATACGCCGGACGACGGCATGCTGCAGGAGATTCTGGCTCCAAGCCGCAAGATCGATCCGCAATTCCGTAACTTCGTGGTCGTGACCACGGGTGGCAAAGTAATCAACGGAGTGATTGCCTCCGAATCCGCCACCAGTGTCACGTTGCGTCAGCAGGAGGGTAAGAGCGAGACTATTTTGCGCAAGGATATCGAGGAGATGAATGCTTCGGATGTCTCGTTGATGCCGGCGGATCTCTACAAGGATATCAGCCCCCAGGACCTTGCGGATCTGCTCGGCTATCTCCGCAGTGCGCTGAAGAAATCGAGCCCAAAAAAAACTGAGGGTTAAGGGGTCCGTAATTAGGTCCCGACAAGTTTCCCGTCCTTGTAGGTAGCGCGGTCGATTTCTTTACCCTCTCGGTCCCAGGAAATCCAGAGTCCATCCAGCTTGCCATCCTGGTAGTTGCCCTGCTGCATCTTTTCCCCATTTTCAAACCAATGGGTTGAAAGCCCCGAAAGGTTTCCTGCGCGGTAGGTGTGTTCGCTGCGCTTCTGTCCAGCGGGATACCAAGTGGTACTGATCCCATGCCTTAGGCCTGCTTTGAAGTGACAGAGCGCCAGTCCCTCATTGCCATGTCGAACGTTCACCCAACCCGTATAAGGTGCTTCCGCGTCAGACTGAAAAATTTGACCATCGCGGTGCGTAAACGATTGCCAGTCTGGCGCCTCCCTGCGAATCCGTGTCAGTTCATCCGGTTCTTCTCCATGCGTCAGTCCGCAGAGGATGTAGAGGAGTACTGTGGTGAGGTGCCCTGTTCCTATCGCCTTGCTCATGCTCGCGCTCCAGCCGAGATTACAACCGTCTGATTTTCCGGTGGATCAAAAGGGTCCTGTTGATCGCACTCAGCGAACCGTCGCTTCCTCCGGAGGTACCTTGAGGGGAACCAGCAGTGGAGCAATTGCGGCAGCCATCCGCGGTCCGATGCCATGAACTCGTGTTTCCAGATCCTCAAGCCCGCGGTACGGTCCATCCACTTCTCTTGCCTTGACGATGGCGCGGGCGGTGGTTTCACCGATGCCCGGCAATTGCATGATCTCCGGCCAGTCAGCGCGATTGAGATCAATCTGAAAGGTTGTCTCAAGCTGCGGCATCTGGTCGAATTCAATCAGATCCTCTTGATGCCAGACCCGCAGTAGCCAGTAACTGAAAATAGCGACCGCTGCCACGAGAACCAGTATGGCCAGTAAGGCCTGTTCGGACTGTCTAATTAACTGCCGTGACATCGGTACATCTCCCGGGCGCACTGTGCTGACGGCGACTCGTGTGAACAAAGCGACCGGGACGGTTGACCAATCGACGAGAAAAATTTGCCTGCCACGCTTATTATGATCCTGCCACGCTTATTATGATGAGGGGTGAGTCGTTAAGATAGTGGTCTCCCGGTTGTCGCTTAGAAACAGACCTAACGTGTTATGAAAATCGTCATTCTCGATAACTACGATTCTTTCACATACAACCTCTACCAACTTGTGGGAGAATTGGCGGGACCACCGGAAGTGTTTCGCAACGACGAAATCTCAGTCGAGAAATTGGCCTCGCTGGATCCGGACCGGGTAATCGTTTCACCGGGTCCGGGCGATGTGGGCAACCCAGATTATTTCGGTGTTTGTCATGCCGTCATTATGCAGCTGGGGCCGAAAATTCCTTTGTTGGGAGTTTGCCTCGGACATCAAGGAATTATTCAGGCGTTTGGCGGCGAAGTGGTCCGTGCGGCAGCACCGATGCATGGCAAGACCAGTTATATCTTCCATGAAAACGCGGGAATTTTCCGTGGTTTGCCGAGCGCGTTTGAGGTGATGCGCTATCATAGTTTGATCGGGAATCCGGCATCTCTTCCGGACTGTCTGGAAGTGACTGCCTGGACCTCCGACGAGGTGATCATGGGCGTACGGCACCGCGAGTATCCGATCGAGGGCGTGCAATTCCATCCGGAGTCAGTCGGTACCCCGTTGGGCAGAGAACTGCTGAAAAACTTTGTTGCCGAACGGCTGGCGGACGAGAAGGCGACTGTCTTGTAGAATCTTTGTCGAGTTCGTAGTTGCCGTTAATAATCGTCGATCAGGCACCAGG
>JAUWIQ010000059.1 GCA_030605285.1 Planctomycetota bacterium | reverse complement strand
GGCATCCCGATGTGGCACGACCCGCTCCGCTGAGCGAGGGCGGCCGGACAAGAGCCTGCAGCTTGACGCTTACCAAAGCGGCAACCTATCATGAGCGGATGCAAGTGACGTTGAAATACGGTGCAGAGAGTACGGTCCCACTCGAAATCCCGCCTGAACACTTTCGGGGCGAGTACGGGCAACCGGTCGGCGAGCCGCTCGATGATGTCACCGCGGCGATGGCGGCGGCTCTGGTGGAACCGATCCATTTTCCACCCCTCTCTGAGGCCACGGTGCCGGGAGACCGAGTCGCGATCCCCCTGGATCCCGGCTTGCCCCAGGCACCCGCGCTGGTCGCCGGATTGGTTCAGTCACTCTGCGAGGTCGGGATCACCGCAAGCGATATTACCGTACTCTGGACCGCCGAGGCGAGCGCCGGGATCGACCCCCGCAGTGGATTGGCAGCGGACCTTGCCGAACAGGTGCAGTTTCTCGTCCACGATCCGACCGACCGCAACGCAATGGGTTATCTGACCGTCTCTGCGGAGAACCAACCGATTTATTTGAATCGCGCGCTGCAGGATGCCGATGTCGTACTCCCCATCGGTTGCCTGCGTGTCGAGACGACCGCCGGGTACCACGGAATCCATAGCGTTGTGTTTCCCACCTACTCCGATCGTGAAACGCTCGACCGCTACCATGCTCCGAGCAACGAAGACTCGGATGTCCCGCGGCGGCGACGCGGCAAAGAAACGGTCGAAGCCGCCTGCCTCCTGGGCGTGATCACCACGATTCAGGTCATTCCCGGGTCCGGGGATTCTATCCTGCATATCCTGGCCGGGGATCCGACGCGTGTCCTCGCCGAGGGCCAGCTCCGTTGCGATGCAGTCTGGCACTACGAGGTACCCCAACGAGCCCAGTTGGTGATCGCGGGAATTGAAGGCAACGCCCGCAGTCAGACCTGGGAGAATTTGGCCCACGCGGTCACTTCGGCACTCCATGTCGTCGAAGAAGGAGGGGTGATAGCGATTTGCAGCGAACTGGCAACCGCGCCGGGCGAGGCCCTGCAGCAACTTGCCGCTGCCGACGATTACGAAACCACATGGCACGAAATGCGGCGGCAGCGATCTGCCGATGCGGTCTCCGCTTCTCAATTGCTCAAAGCGATGCAACAGGCGCGGATCTTCCTGCTCAGCCAGCTTGAGGAGGAGGAGGTTGCGGAACTGGGGATTGCGCCCGTGGCCGATGCCCACGAAATCATCCGCCTCGCGAGTCGTTTCGAATCTTGCATCATCCTGGCCAATGCGCAATACGCAAAAACGACCGCGACGGCTGAAGCCGACAGAGTCCGCGGCCCGATCGAGAAGGACTAGCCACCCGCGTCGGCCGAGAAAATCAAGAGGACATCCCCGTCGTGCAGTTTCTCCTGCGGATCGGTGAGAAAACGATCGCCGCAGAGGTTGGCGGCAAAACCATCGGCCAGATTGCCGCCCGCCAAGCAGGCCTCGGCAAAGTCCGGGTAACGCGAACGGAGTTCACCGAGTACCTCCGTAAGCGTGCCGACCGCGACGGTGGGCTCGGCGAGACCCGTGCGGGCTCGGGCAATACCGTAAAATTCGATCTGCAAAGGCATCTTTGGGTTACCTGGGATGTTTGCACGGCAGGCACTGCCGAACGTACCCATCCTACATGCCTCATGTTTTCTTGTGTAGGATGGCGATCGACGTTTCGAATCGATTCTCCCCGGGACCGGCAGGGCGACGATGGCGCGGATGATTTTGATCTCGATTGGAAGTTCCGGAGATGTCCATCCCCTGTTGGGCATCGCGGGCCAATTGCAGCAACTTGGCCACGAGGTGATTTTCATCACCAATCCATTCTTTGAGCCACTCGTCCGCCAACTCGGATTCGCGTTCCGCCCGCTCGGAACCAGTGAAGAGTTTAAGACCGTGACTGCCAACCCAAAGGTCTGGCATCCCGTGCATGGTGTCAAGCTGCTTACCCGCTGGGCCATGCTGCACACGCTGGAACCGATCTATCAGCATCTCCAGCAACTCTACCTGCCGGGCGAGACCGTGGTGGCGGCACCGGTCACCGCGCTCGGTGCCCGGATCGCACAGGAAAAGCTGGGGCTACCCCTGGCCACGATTCACCTCCAACCGGCTGTCCTCCGCAGCGTGTACGAGTCGCCCTCGTTACCGCCCATGCTCTTGGGTCGAGGCATTCCCAAGTGGTTCAAACGTTTGCAATTTCTTCTGGCCGATCGACTCTTCGCCGACCTGCTGGTCGCTGGAGAGACCAATCACTTCCGCAAAGGACTCGAGCTGCCGCCGATTCACCGTCTGTTCCACGTCTGGTGCCATTCTCCGCAGCGGGTGATCGGACTTTTTCCCTCCTGGTATGCCCCCCCGCAACCCGATTGGCCAGCGGAGACGCGACTCACGGGATTTCCACTCTGGGATGAAAGAGAAGGCCGCCAGGCGAATCCCGAGATCGAAGCCTTTTTGCAGGGCGGGTCGCCGCCGTTGATTTTCACGCCGGGGTCGGCAATGCAGCACGGGAGGGATTTTTTTCGTGTCGCAGTTGAAGCGTCCCGACAATTGAAGCGGCGGGCGATCCTGCTCACTCGGTACCCCGAGCAGATTCCCGAGCAGTTACCAGAAGGTGTCGTCTACTTCGATTACATTCCCTTCAGCCAGATTTTGCCGCGCGCCGCCGCGTTGATCCATCATGGGGGTATCGGTTCGACCGCTCAGGCTCTCTCCGCCGGTATTCCGCAACTGATTATGGCGATGGCGTTCGATCAGCCGGACAATGCCGCCCGCGTCGAGCGACTGAATGCGGGTGCCGGTCTACGCAGGCACCAGTTCCGTACCCCGCGGGTCGCGGGCCTGCTGGAAAAATTGCTCGCCTCCGAGCCGATTGCCGCGGCCTGCCGCGAGATCCGCGGGCGGTTTCCAACGGAGTCGGCCCTGGCTGACACGGCCACCCTGATCGAACAGTTGGTCGGGCAGGATCGGTAGTCGGTTTCTCAGCGCGTGCCGTTCTTCCCGCCAACTTTCCCACTGCCACAGCGCAGAATTTTCCGTATATTCGGTTGATTCGCTCCCTAGAAACACCCGAGTCGATCTGGGGTTCTGCTTCCGATCATGGGATAATAGAACTGCGGGCTGAAGTGGGCCTGTGGATGACTCCAATCCTGCGATAAATCACCGTGCCAATATTTGTGACTCCTCTGCTGCTCGCTGGTGGCCTGCTGATCGCGGTGCCGATTCTGCTCCATCTCGCCATGCGCCAGCGACCGCGGCAGTTGGAATTTCCCGCCCTGCGGTTCCTGCAGGCCCGCACTGTGGCAAATCGCCAGCGGCTCAAACTCCGCCATCTACTCCTGTTGATCCTGCGCTGTCTTGCGATTTTATTACTTGCCATTGCGTTGGCCCGACCGATTTTCCTTTCCTCCGGCATCTTCACGGGGGGCAATGCACCGGTCGCGGCGGCTCTGGCCTTCGACACCCGACCCCGGATGAATTATCGCCATCACAATAAGACGCGTCTGGAGGTGGCCCAGGAGATGGGCCTGGAGGTGGTCGGCCAGTTGCCAAGAAATAGTGAACTTGTGGTGATCGAGTCTTCGAGTCCCCGGACTCGCTTCGACGCGGACCGAGGTGCCGCAGTGGATAAAATTGAACAATTGACCACCACGGGCCCTGCCGGCAGTTTGATCGACATGGTGGATAATGCCCTGCGCGTATTGCGTGATAGTGATAAACAACGCAAGGAGGTTTATCTGGTCACCGATATGTCGGCAGTGGACTGGGATTCCAAACTGGCAATCTCCGCCTGGCAACGCCGCTTGGCGGATCACCCGGACGTAAGTTTCTTCCTGATGGATGTGGGGGTCGAGCAGCCCCGTAATTTTTCCCTCGGTGACCTCGAACTCTCGCCGGAAGTGCTTTCGGAACCCGATCTCTTGCGGATCACGAGCGAAGTCTGGCATACAGGTGTTTCCGGGAAGCAGACGGTCGAGTTGTATCTCTTCGACGAGGATGGTGAGGCCCAAAAACGTGGAGAAAAATTTGTCGATGGCCGGGAGGGCCAGGCGACGAAGGTCGATTTTCAAACGCGCGTGGGTGATGCCGGAATACTTCATGGGTATCTGCGGCTCTCCCGCGGGGACGCTCTGGAGATCGACAACATCCGCTACTTCACCGTGGAAGTTCGCGTCCCCCGCAAGATTCTGGTCGCCGCGGCCGACCCGGCGGATTCCCGTAGTCGGATGCTAACCACGGCATTGGCGCCCCCGACGCTTCGACAGCGCGGCGAAACACGTTATGAAATTCAAGTCGTCCCCTACGAGAAACTGGCGGCCGAAAAGTTTGCCGCGTTCGACGCGATCTGGCTCTTGGACCCGCCCCCACTTGCTGCGAAGTTGTGGGAGAAATTGACGACGTTTGTCGATGAGGGGGGCGGCCTTGCCATGGCCCTCGCAGGCAATCTGGGGACTTCGCCCGAGCGTTTTAACGCGACGGGATCCTGGGAAATCCTCCCCGCTAGGCTTGTTCGTCAGTGGAGGGGACTCGATCTCTACCTGGCACCGGATCGCCTCGAGCATCCGGTACTGCAACGATTTAAAGGCCGCCAAGACAGTATTCCCTGGCAGCAGAACCCGATCTTCAGAATCTGGGAATTGGGACCGCTGTCCGCGGATACGCGCACCCTGCTCTCTTACAACGACGGGCGGCCGGCACTGTTGGCCCGAAAACTCGGTAAGGGTCACTTTCTGCTGCTGACCACATCGTTGTCGCGCGGCGGACGGACGCCCTGGAACGATCTGCTCGCACCCCGGGAAAATGCCTGGCCCGGTTTTGTCCTCGTCAACGCAATGGCCGACTATCTGGTCGGCACGACAGGACAGCGACTGAATTATCAGACCGGCGAAGTTGCCCGACTCGGATTGGACGATCGTGATGAAGGCTTCGAGTCGTACCTGCTGAAAACACCCACCGGGAGCCGTCGCATCGTCGCGGATGACCGCGGAATGGAACTCCTGATCAGCAGTACGGAAACGCCCGGGCACTACCGTGTCGGTGCCGGAGGCAAACAGGGCGCTGAACACGGTTTCAGCATCAATCTTCCCTCGGAGGCCACCAACTTAAAACGTGCAAATCGAGAGCAACTCTCCGAAAACTTTGGTAAATCCGATCTGCCTGTGGTGACGACTGCTGAGCAGTTGAGCCGAACACGTGAGGATGTGGAGGGACGAACTCGCAGGGAGGCTTATCCCTGGCTGATCCTGCTTGTCAGCATCGTCGTTGCCGGAGAGGGATTGCTGGCAACATTTTTTTACCGAAAACAGAAACAGACCTAGTCGCAGTCATCCTACACTTTAGGTAACTCGCATGGAAAAGTGGCAAATCAGCCCGATCACCGATCGTTACTTCGGTGATGGCGCCTATCTGGTGGTCGCCATGCTGATGCTCTTGCTACTGGGCGTCTGGGCCCTGAGTATTCTTTTTACAAACTTGCCACCCAGACGACGACTGGCACTCGCCCTGCTCCGGATCCTGGTAATCCTGACCCTTCTACTGGCAATGCTGCGGCCTACGCACATTTCTACGGAACTTCAAAAACAATCCGCGACCTTGGTTTTTCTTGTCGATGAGTCACGCAGTATGTTGGTTGAAGATACGGCTGCTGGAGATTCACGATGGCAGAAATTGAAACAAACCCTGAGCGGTGCGGCTCCGCAAATCCAACGCTTGCGCGATGCAAAAGGGCTGGAGATCCGCGCCTACACGTTTGACAACGACTTGCAGCGTGTGGAACTCGATGCGTTGGCGGAACGGGACGCACCACCTGAGGGTGCCGAGAGTGCCTACGGTGAAAGCATGCGCGAGGTATTGCGGCTCGAGGATGGCAAGCGGTTGGTCGGCTTTGTGTTGATGGGTGACGGGGCCGAACAGACCGTGGACGTAACGCAGAGTGACTCGGAAACGGTCGCGAAACAATTGGCCCGCTTGGGATGCCCCCTGTACACAATACCCTTGGGACACCGGGCGGGAACAAAACGAGTACGTGATATAGCAGTCGAGTCGGCGCCGGAAGATCTTGCCGTATTTGTAAAAAATCAGCTCACCGTCAACGGTACCTTACGGGCCTCCGGATTTGCCAACGAGAAAATTCCGCTGCAACTGATCCTGGAAACACCCGAGGGTAAGGAACAGGTCGTCGCGAGTGACGTTGTTCGCGTCGGCGCCGAGGGGGAGCAGATGCGTTTCGAGCTCAGCTACACCCCGGAAACGGCCGGGAAGTATAAACTCCTGATTCGGGCTGTACCGCAAGAGGGCGAAATCACCACCACCAACAATGAGCTGCCCGCCTTCTTGACTGTCCTCTCGGGCGGTCTGCGTGCGCTGTACATCCAGGGAGAGTTGCGGCCCGAGCAACGTTTCCTGCGACGTGCGCTGGCGGCATCACCTGACATCGATGTGACGCTCTTGAACCTCGATCCTCGTGATCGCACAAACTGGCCCTTAAAAAATCTGGCCCGACACTTCGAGCCGGGTGCCTACGACATCTACATTCTGGGGGATGTCGACTCGAGCGCATTTTTCCCGGGCGATCCTTCAACCAATCGACCCGCCGATCTGCTTAAGCTCAAAGAATCCGTACTCCAGGGGGCCGGTCTTTTAATGCTCGGCGGTTGGCACAGTTTTCGACCGGGTGGCTACCAACATACTCCGCTAGCTGAGATTTCTCCGGTCGAAATGGATACCAAGATCGATCGATTTGTGATTCAAAACTTTGACGAGTCGATCGACCAGACCCTACATCTCGAGGGGCCGTTGCAAATGCGACCCGCGGACCCCTGGGGCTTGCGGAGTCCGTTGATGCAAATCGCACCGGCCGCTGAAAATATGTCGACCTGGTTAAAACTATCGCCACTGAGCGGCGCCAACCACTTTCGTGGCGTCAAACAGGGAGCACGTACCCTGGCCGAAGACGGCCAACAGCATCCCCTGCTGGTGAGTGCCGAGCCGGGCGGACGCGTGCTTGCTTTTGCAGGCGACTCGACTTGGCGTTGGGTGATGCAGGGCAACGCAGATCTCTACCGGCGGTTCTGGCGACAAGTCGCCTTGTGGCTAGCCCGTAAAGAAGAATCGCAAGTAGGCAATGTCTGGGTCAAACTGGATGGGCGCCGGTTTACCCCAGGCCAGCGGGTCTCTTTCCGAGCTGGTGCCCAGTCTCCGGCGGGTGATCCCGTCCCGGAGCTGGGGTTCTCGGCCCAGGTGGTCGAGCCGGACGGCACAAAGCGCGAAGTACGGCTGGTCCGAACAGGTGATGACTTTTCGGGCATCGTGCGTGACTGCGAAGAACCGGGCAGCTACACCATTGAAGTGGAGGCACGGTCGGGCCAAAAATTAATCGGTTCCGATACCTCCCAATTTTTCCTCTACGCCAAAGACCGAGAACTGAGTGGATCGACGAGCGATCCTGCGATGCTCGAAACGCTCGCTCGCCATACCGAGCAGCAGGGAGGTCGTTCGCTCCCACCGGAGGAACTCTCCGAATTGCTGCTGGAACTCGCCGAGAAGCCCATGGAACTCCAACAGCGGGTCCGCAGCTTGACGACCTACTGGGATCGCTGGTACGTGCTGGCGATTTTTGCGGGGCTGTTATGTACCGAATGGTTCCTGCGGAAAAGATGGCAGCTAGTTTGAAGCGCCCCCGCACCGTGGGATCGGTAAGTTTGCAACCGGCATTCAGGGAATCTGCATCGTCCACCCGGGACGAGAATATTTCTCGGTAACCAGTTGCCCGGTGCGCTCACTCGACCAAGGGGTAGGTGCCGCTGAGGCCTGCCATCCTGAGATCACAGCCTCGCGCAATGCCTCGCGCGAAATGCTCATGTTCGCCACAAAGTCCGTATGCGCTCTGCCCTCACGGTACTCCGGTTGTCGGTGCGGGTTGTGGAGATAGCGGCCGATGTCTGCCAGGGTCATGTCATAAAGCAGCGTACCGTGATAGAGCAGGTGTTGGCTGCGACAGCGCAAAGCATTACCCGACACTTTCCTGCCAGCGACCGCTAGATCGCTGATGCCCTGACGCTCAATACCCGAAACGATTTCAGAAAGCGATGTGGCTATTGTAGAGAGGACAAAACGATGGGCCTCGTCAATCGCCCGCAGCGCAGGGTATTGTTCATAAGCGAGTACCACCGCGTACATCAGACACCCGGGCCCGGCGACAATGGCCGCCCCACCACTACTGCGACGCAGCACGGGTACGTTATCTTTTCCGCAGCGGGCAAGATCGACTTCCCGCGAAATTGCTGAACCTCGACCGACCACAACGAAAATCTGATCCGGCTCCCAGATCCGTAGAAACCCGGAGTGCCCCGGCAGCTGCTCCGCATCGAGCAAGAGGGCCTCGTCGAAGGCAACGTTCTCGGCAGGTTCTGAAAAAGTCTGTTCTATGAGCTTCATGGTGTGACTTGTATTTGAGTATGCCAAGTCTACACTATGTTGGTTAGGCGACCGCAATACGGGCCTCGTAAATTATTGCCCGTGGCCAGCGGATGGTTCCCGCGGACGGCTTTCCAGGAGTCCCCTCCGTTTCGGCCACTCCCCCCATGTCCCATTCCGATTCGCCCCCTGACGATTCCCAGCAGTCTGCAGCCAGCGCGGCCG
>JAUWIQ010000216.1 GCA_030605285.1 Planctomycetota bacterium | reverse complement strand
TGCCGATACCCGGCCACCTCTGGCAGGAGGATCGCAACTGGGGTTAGCGGACCTTCAAAAACCAACAGCAGTTGACCAACGGCTACTTGAAGCTGATTAAAAAACTCAAACCGTTCCTAGCCCTGCCAGGTCTTTCGGCTGCCGTGTATACCCAGACGACCGATGTCGAGGGAGAGGTCAATGGACTGATGACCTACGACCGAGAGGTCGTGAAATTGGGATCACCCGAGGTGGTGGCTGCAAATCGTTCCGTCTATAAAAAGCCCGCGCGCTCGAGAATGCTGGCCCCCACCTCCCGAAAACATGCGACCCTGGCCAAATACACAACCGCCAAACCGGAGGAGGGCTGGTTTACCCCGGCGTTTGATGATTCAAAGTGGAGCGAAGGGATTGGCGGATTTGGAAATGGGCGGGCCTGGAACGCCATCCCACGGACAGCTTGGAAGACCGAAGACATTTGGTTGCGCCGCCGCATTCCTATAGATTCTCTGCCTGAAGGAAAGGTGATGCTGCTGATTTATCACGACGATACGGCAGAGGTTTATGTGAATGGCCATCCGTTGCAATCGCTACCAGGTGCCGATAACCACTATCGGATTTTGCCTCTTTCAGAAGCCGCGACGAAGTCATTACGCATGGGCGACAATATGATCGCCGTCCACTGCCACAACCATGAGAACTCGCCAGGCTTTGTCGATTTTGGCCTGGCTGAAATTCTAGCAGCCGATCCGGCTGACAAATAAATCCGTCACACACCCTCCAGCGGTCGGAACTCACCGCGCTAGCTGGTATTTCTGTTCAGGGAAATTTTGGTGTGGTCCGCAACAGAACAAGATTGAAAAACAGACGTGGTTCTCTCCGAAAAGTAGACAAACAGTCTGCTTGCGATCGACCTAATACTTTGTTCGGGATGACTTTTGCGCGGCGACCAGATAGACTGGTTAAACCCTTAATGGATGGAAAGTATTTCGGCGTAATCCCAAGGCGGATGGGCCACTCGTAATTTGGAAGCATTGCTCCGAACCTGGTAGGACAATTGATGGAAACAACAGTCATTGATGAACTGACAGAAGAACTTTTAGCAAACCAGGACAAGGTGCCCGTAATTGGCGCCTCCCTGGTACCGCTCATCCTGCGGGCCCAGGACATCGAAGTGGTGCCCTCGCTGCAGGGTGGACAAATCATGCCCACCATGGATCGCGTGAGCCGAATACTTAAACAGATATTTTTCAAAACCGAACAGGGGCTAGCATTTGCACTATTGGGAATGGCCAAGGTCAGTCAAGCTCCACAGGTGGGCATTGTCACCTCTGGACCGGGCGGTCTGAATACCGTAACCGCACTGGCGGATGCCACGCGCGATTGCGCCCCAGTAGGAATGCTTACCGGCCAAGTACCCCTGGAAGCAATCGGCACCGATGCCTTTCAAGGCACAGATATCATCGATGTCATGCGTCCGGTCACAAAATCCGCGCGACTTTTAGAAAGCGTAGAACAATTGCTGTCCGCGGTCCCGCGAGATTTAGGCTTAGCCGCCAGTGGCAAACCCGGCAGTGTGGTCTGGGACCTTCCTAAAGATGTGCAGTTTTCGCCGGTCGACATCCACGCCTGCAGAGAAAAAATCGAGTCCTACCGACCCTTTGTGCAAAAACCGGAGCTCGACACCGAGAGCCTTGATGCGGCAATCTCTTTACTCTACGAATCAGACACTCCGGTGATTATGGCCGGCTACGGCCTCGCGCTGGCGGATGTTTACGAAGAATTTCATGAATTGCTGGACCGTACCCAGTTGCCAGTCATTCACACGCTTCCCGGAAAATCCTCCGTTTTATCAAGTTACCGCTATAACCTCGGCATGCTGGGAATGCACGGTCTCTACGCCGCCAGTGCCGCCTCCTATGATGCAGACTGCATCTTAGCGCTTGGCGCACGGTACGACGACAGGGCCGTGGGTAACCCTTCGGTGTTTGCGCCGCGAGCCCAAAAGCGGACAGCGCTAATCCATGTCGATACGGAAAGCGAGCAATTTCAAAAGTCCCGCGCACTGGTGCCTAATAAACTGAATGTGTATGGCGATGCGGGGGATGTGGTCAGGTACCTTCTTGATCATCTCGATCCCAAGAGGATTCGAATCGATCCTTGGTTGCGACAAATCGAACGATGGCAAAAAGACAATCGTCCGCCACCCAGTCAGTACCATAGTGCGGACACCTTGAACATCATCTATGTTCTAGAGAAAATCAACGAGTTAACCGCCCGTGATCACGCCGATAAAATTATCGTGACCGATGTTGGCAATCATCAGATGTGGGCGAGTCAGCGAATTACCACGACGGGACCCAGGTCGTTTGTAACCAGCGCTGGAATCGGTACGCTGGGCACGGGAATTTCGCAAGCCATAGGAGCCCAGCTTGTAGCGCCCGAACGGTTAGTTATTACGGTTGAAGGTGACGAGGGTTACTATAGCTGTAGCGCTGAGTTGCGTACCGCGGCGCGCTATAAAATACCGATTAAAGTCATGGTCATTAATAACGGTGGCCAGTGCATCGTTCGCCAATGGACCACCCATATGTTCGGTGGCAATGATGTGGGTGTCATCGATCACGTCGATGGCGTTGCGGACATGGATGTCGTCACCAATGCGCAGTCTTATGGCGTGGAAGCGGAACGAGTGACCCTTAAAAACGATCTTGTTGGTGCGATGCAAAGAATGATTTCTGCAAAAGGCCCCTATGTGGTTGAATGTGTTGTGCCCCATGAAGACTGTTATCCCTGGATCAAGCCAGGTACTGGATTTCCAGATATTATTACGGGCAAAGAGTGAGAAGTTCGCGGTGGTCCATGGTTTCAATTAGTAGACAACTTTGTCGAATCCTTGCGAGCACACTCTGTCTGATCAGTTCGCTTTACGCTGAGTCTCCACGCCCAAACATCCTCTTGATTGCGATTGACGATCTGAACGATTGGGTCGGTTGTCTCGATGGGCACCCGCAGGCAGACACCCCCAATATCGACGCGTTGGCCGCACGAGGCACCCTGTTTGCCAATGCCCATTGCCAAGCCCCTGTCTGCCAACCGTCTCGCGCCAGTCTGATGACATCATTAATGCCTTCCTCGAGCGGGATTTATTTTCTCAACCCTGGTATCGACGCGTCGCCAGTAGCCAAGCTACAAATCACGCTACCGGCGCGGTTTGCCAAGGAGGGATACCGTCTGATGGGCGCGGGTAAATTGTTCCACAGCACAAGTGGCCAGGTCTTTTCGCGACTTGGCGAATACGGCGGCGGTTTTGGATACTTTGGACCTCAGCCGGAGGAAAAGATTAGCTACCCCCAGGGACACCCGCTTTGGGATTGGGGCGCGTTTCCCGAGCGCAGCGAAGAAATGCCCGATGAAAAAATCGCCGCTTGGGCAGTAAATCGTCTGCAACAAGACTATACGGAACCGTTCTTTCTGGCGGTTGGATTTTACCGCCCGCATGTGCCGATGCTGGTGCCCCCGGAATGGTTCCACCGCCACCCTCGAGAGCAGATCAAACTACCGGTCGTCAAGGGGAATGATGTGAACGACCTTTCTGATTATGCGAAGAATCTGACGACATTGCACCACGTAGCACCCACGCACCGTTGGATCGTCGAGAGGGAGGCGTGGGAACATGCCGTCCAGGCATACCTTGCCTCCGGAACATTTGTCGATGCCTGTGTAGGAAAGGTTCTGCAGGCCCTGGAGGCGAGTCGTTACCGTGCCAATACGCTGGTGGTGCTCTTCTCGGATCACGGGTTTCACCTGGGAGAAAAATCGCGGTGGGCAAAGCGATCTTTGTGGGAAGACGGTACCCGGGTACCCCTGATTATTTCCGCTGCGGGGCTCCCTGCAGGACAAGTTTGCCAGCAACCGGCCGGGCTGATTGACATCTACCCCACGTTGCTCGATCTTTGCGGTCTCACCGCCGATGCGGGTCACGAAGGAATCTCCCTGAGACCGCAACTCGACAACTCACAAACATCCAGAACAAAGCCCGCAATCACGACCTTCGGTCCAGGAAATCACGCGGTGCGTAGCGAACGGTGGCGTTATATCCGTTATCGAGATGGTTCGGAAGAACTGTACGATCATCGGAACGATCCACATGAATGGAACAATTTGGCGGAGGATGCGACGTGGAAAGAGATCAAACAAAGACATCGACAATTCCTTCCAGAGCAGGAACATTCCATTCTCGGTACCGATTCCACGGGCCATCGAGCTTTTGCGGCCGCCGAAGCGATGCTGGCAGGTTCCCAGAAAGGGGCCGTCTCGAACCGGGCGATTCCGCCCGATTGATATTCTTTGCTCCCCGTCAGAAAAAATCTAGCGCATTGTTAATTTGCGTTTCGAGTCATTTGTGAGTAAAATTTCTGCATTGACCTTCCTGTTATCCAACACGATGGCCCCCCCGACTGCGCCTTGCGTATCCTCTCAACTACTTTCCTGCGACCAGGAAAAATTGGATTTTCTATGAAGTGGTTTTGCAGTTTGATTGCCAGCGGCCTCCTGCTTGGCGCTCTAAATTTTTGCCTAGGTGCCAACGAGCCCTTGAATCCACAACTCACGATCGCTCCCGATCAGCGGATTGTGATCGTAGGCAATACCCTGGCCGAGAGAATGCAGCATGATGGCTGGCTGGAGACATTG
>JAUWIQ010000304.1 GCA_030605285.1 Planctomycetota bacterium | reverse complement strand
TTCCTCCGCGTTTGTCACGTCGGCCAACTCCCGGTAAATCGATTCTACCTTCCCGTCGATTGTTTCTGGAAAAACAATTTGTATTTCCGCGATCAAATCACCTGCCGAGCCACGGGCCGGCAACACGCCATGTCCATTCATCCGCAGCTTGGAGCCGCTCGAAGTCCCCGCTGGAATGGTAAGCGCAATCGCACCTCGCGGTGCAGGAATCTCGATTTTAGCGCCTAGCGCCGCTTCAGGAACCGCCACCGGTACGCGTATTTCAAGATTGTTGCCCCGCCGACTAAAATAAGGATGCGGGCTGACTCGGATCAGGATCAGGATGTCTCCCGAACTCCCCGCTCCACCCGCTGCCGTCTCTCCCTGTCCGCGGAGACGGATTTTTTTTCCATCCTTGATCCCAGCCGGAATTTTGACCCCAATGGATTCAGTCTTGCCATCGCCACGACGGACGTTCAACTGTGCGTCCCCGCCCAAAATCGCCGTCGCAAAAGGAACGGTGAGCTCGTGTTGGAGATCGCGACCCCGCGTCGGTCGAACCGGTCCTCGGGCGGTACGGCCCCCACCCATATTTCGAATGACCTCCTCAAAATTACCACCACCCGAACCAAACCCGCCACCAAAAATCTCGCTGAAATCAAATTCGGCATCGCCCCTGCCAGCAAATGGATTGCCGCCCGGGCCGCCAGGCCCCATCGGCTGGTCTGTGCCATAGCGGTCGAACATCTCCCGTTTTTCCGGATCTTTAAGGACCTCAAATGCGTGTTGAACCTCCTGAAACTTGGTTTTTGCGGTTTTGTCCTCCGGGTTCAAATCGGGGTGGTATTTTCGCGCTAATTCGCGATAGGCCTTCTCAAGCTCCGCTTGCGAGGCACCGCGGTCCACACCTAAAACCGCGTAATAATCTTCAGACATCGATGGTCTCGCTCATCCGGTCAAAAACTCGCCACTCGTCGCCTATTCCACCGTGGTGACACCGTGGTGACACCGTGCTTCCCTGGTGGCAGGCCCCTCGTGTACGGTGGCGGGCACCTATTCTACGGGCCTCAGACCCGGAGATTCAAGTTCCTTTGACCGCGTGGCCCGTGAAAGATCCGTTTTCATGCTAAATTAGTCTTACTGGAACGCCACCCTCTAAGCGATTTCGCCTCGTACAACCCACGTCATGCACTGGCAAAACCTCTCCAACCTGTTGCAGATCCCAGTCTGCATGATGATCCTGGGCCTGTTGGCATTGGAATCTCGTGCCCCGGCTGCGCCTCGCAGCGGTTAACTTGAAATTACGGTCGTCGACGCGGATACCAACGAGCCCATGGCATGCCGCATGCATCTCAAAAACGCGAGGGGCAGGCCTCGCAAGGCTCCCAAGCTGCCCTTCCTCAAGGATCATTTTTGTTTTGACGGCACACTCTCGATGACCTTGCGCGAAGGCAACTATACGTTCGAGTTGGAATGTGGCCCCGAATACTACACCCGCACCGGCCATTTTTCTATGGATCGTGCCGGCTCCGATACAAAAAACTGTTTCTATGAAACGCATCGTCGACATGTCCGCCGAGGGTTGGTGGGCGGGGGACCTCCACGTGCATCGCTGTCCCGAGGACATTGAGTTATTGATGCGGGCTGAGGATTTGCACGTTGCCCAGGTCGTCACCTGGTCTGACAAGAAAGATGATTTGGCCCGCAAACGAGTTGGCGCGGAACTCTTGACTTCATTTGACACCCAGCGCTACTATCGCATCTTAGCAGGCCGGGATGGAAGAGCGTCGGGTGGCCTCTCTCTATTCAACCTGGATAAACCGCTGCTTGCGCTCCGCTCCGATCACGGTGCCACCGCCGAATATCCCCCAGGGATCCAACTGGCTGAGGAGATCGGAGAGAACAAGAATGTCTGGTTCGAGGCGGAGACGCTGATGGCCCAAGACCTGCCGGTCTGGGTGGCACACAATCGACTCGACTCGGTACGTCTGGCAAATCATCGTTACACTCGAGACGGCTATATCGATCAGGAACCTAGCGACCGACCTCGCAATTCGTCCATTTACGCTGAGGCGAATGGACTAGGTCGCTGGTCCGAATTCATCTACTACCAACTACTCAACTGCGGCTTACGCATTCCGCCCTCGGCCGGTAGCGGCTCGGGGGACGTGCCCAATCCGCCCGGCTACAACCGCGTGTATGTTTACTGTGGTAAGGATTTTTCCTACGAACGGTGGTGGGAAGGCCTGCGAGCGGGCCGTGTCGTTGTGACCAATGGTCCGCTGCTGCGACCTCTTGTGGAGGGACAGAGACCCGGGCATGTCTTTGAGGGCCAGGCGGGCAAAACGCTCCATTTGCAACCCGAACTGAAATTGGCGACGAAGGACCCGATTGAATATCTTGAAGTGGTCAAGAACGGGCGCGTCGAAAATATTGTGCGCCTTGACGAGGAAGCGGCTCGCCAGGGCAAACTCCCCAGGCTTACTTTTGACACGAGTGGCTGGTTTCTAATTCGCGCAGTCACCAATTCCGGAACAACCTACCGCTTTGCCAGCAGCGGACCTTATTACGTCGAATTCCCGAACCAACCGCGGATCAGCCGGAAGGCGGCACAATTTTTTTGCGACTGGGTCGAACAGCGTATGGGAAAATTAGAAATAGAGGATCGAGACCAATCCCAGCAGGTACGCGCGTACCACCGCCGCGCAACTGATTTCTGGCAAGATCTGCGGAACCGCGCCACGACCGACTGAGCCGACGGGTGTTTCCGGGGTTTCTGGCCGCTGCGGCGCTGGCCAATACTGTGATGAGTCCGCAGGCGTTATACTCCGAGACAACCCGTCGACCGAGTCCGCTAAGCAATAAAATGATTTCGCCGATGAGCAGTTGGAAAAGATTATTTCCCTTCACCTCCCACTGGCACGATGTGGGCGGGCATCGCATACACTACGTGGATGAGGGGCAGGGGCAGCCACTCCTCTTGGTGCATGGCAATCCGACCTGGTCCTTCTACTGGCGGAATCTCATCCTCGGGCTGCGTGATGAGTATCGCGTTGTGGCGGTCGATCACATCGGCTGCGGATTGAGCGACAAACCGCAAGACTATTCCTACCAACTCGTACAGCACACCAAGAATCTGATGACCTTGGTGGAACGACTCGACCTCAACCAAATCACACTGGTTGGCCATGATTGGGGCGGGCCGATTGGTCTCGGCACAATGCTGGCTCAGCAAGAGCGATTTGCCCGACTGGTGCTGCTCAACACCGGTGCATTTCCGCCTCCCTATTTCCCTTGGAGAATTCGTGCCTGTCGCATCCCCCTGCTGGGACGCGTGGCGGTCCAGGGGTTCAACCTCTTCGCCCTCGGCGCGCTGCAGATGGCGGTTCAAGACAAGGAGAGGATCACGGCAGAGGTCCGGGCCGGCCTCTTGCATCCCTACGACTGCTGGTCGCATCGCAAGGCGATTTACGAGTTTATCCGAGACATTCCTTATTCTTCGCATCATCCCACCTACGCTGTGTTAGAAAATATCGAGCGGAAACTCCCCTCGCTCGCAGGTCTGCCCGCACTTTTTTTCTGGGGCATGCGGGACTGGTGTTTCCGACCGAAATGTCTCGAACTGTTGCAAACACTCTTGCCAACCGCCCGCACCGTGCGGCTGCAGGCGGCGGGACACTACGTCGTAGAAGATGCCCACGAGCAGATCCTTTCCGAGCTGCAAACCTTTATGAAACAGCCATTGGATGATGCAACCACCCCC
>JAUWIQ010000271.1 GCA_030605285.1 Planctomycetota bacterium | reverse complement strand
GGACATTTCTCTCGGATCCAACGGCAAGACTCGTTCTTAGCGAGGGAAAACCATTGCCACGAATCCGCGAATTGGTCGAGTAGACGCGCGTGACGGGGGCGCGGTTGGCGTTGACGACTTGAATCACCTCTTCGAGCGTCGGTTCCGCTTTGAACACAGTCGGCGGGGGGGCTGGAAACGGTTGCCACAAGCGGCGCGGACAGGCAGCACCGGATGCGACCAGGAGGGTGAGCAACATCACCAAATTAAAGAGCAGCGGCTTCTTCAAAGAATGATCCTGATTGCCATTTGTGCCAAGATAGCTGAAAGGTGCGAGTGATTTCATGCCACCTCTGCAAACAATAGTTGTGCAATTTCGTTTTGTATTTCTTGGGTGCGACGATCGTCAGGTGCAGCAACCGGAACTCGATAAGACTCCTCGCGCCTTGGGCAATAGACGACGAGCAGTTCCGCTCCTTCCTCGTCCACTTCGGTGTCCTCAAGTCGCATGATCCGTCGGCGGATCAGCAGGAGTGTCAATATGTAACGCAGGTCGCTTTTATGCGGTTGCTCGGCAAGCTCAAGGAAAAATTCAAGCATGATGTCATTCGGTGCCCAGCCAACCTGATGGGATTTTCGGGACGGCATGCGGGATTTCCACCAGCCTAGGATGCCTTCGGGTGGTCCCTCCCACGCCTGGCGAGAAAAATCACGACGAACCACCTCAGGACCTTCCGCCACCAGCAGAGAATAAAACATTTCGTCCGGCTGAAATTCCTCCCCGGTTTTAAAGCAGCGACGCGTGCATCGTTGGACATGAAAATCCATGACACGTTATCCGCAGGGGGTGAAATTTCTCACGCGCCCGGCTCTTTTACGTTGGGCGCGCGGCGAGGGATGGTACGCGAATTGGGCCTTAAAATAAAGGCACACTTAGGCTCGCGAGGTAGGTATTTTCAGGCACCCGACGATCCGGCAGTGCAGCTATTGCTGTCGCGGGCTGGGGGTGGGCATTGTCGCGCGGGACCACTGCCCAGTAAAATAGGGAAAAGTACCTAAAAAAAGGACATCGCGATGGCAGCCGCAGAGCCCCGTCAGATTCGCATTTTTGACACCACACTTCGCGACGGCGAACAGTCGCCGGGCGCCAGCATGAATCTGGAGGAAAAACTAAAAATTGCCAGCATGCTTGCCGACCTCCATGTGGATGTGATCGAGGCGGGTTTCCCGATTGCTTCTCCTGGAGATTTTGAGGCGGTTCGTGAGGTAGCCTCCCAAATTCGCGGCCCGGTCGTTTGCGGTCTGGCCCGCTGCGGTGCCGCCGATATCGATCGCGCCTGGGAGGCGCTGCAAGGGGCCGAGAATCCACGGATTCATGTCTTCTTAGCGACCAGTGCGATTCCTCGCGAGGTCAAGTTGCACATGGACAAAGAGGAGATCATCCGCCGCGCGGTTGCCGGTGTCCAGCGCGCGGCCGGGCATTGTGCCGATGTCGAGTTTTCTCCCGAGGACGCGGCACGCACGGAACCGGATTTTCTCTGCCGTGTGGTGGAGGCGACGATCACTGCGGGGGCGACCACCGTCAATATTCCCGATACGGTGGGTTACGCCACCCCGGAACATATGGGCGATGTGATTCGGAACCTCGTCAAGCGGGTTCCAAATATCGGTGATGCCGTGATTAGCGTCCATTGTCATAACGATCTCGGGCTGGCTGTCGCCAATAGTCTGGCCGCGGTTGAAAATGGTGCCGGACAGGTCGAGTGTACCATCAACGGCATCGGGGAGCGGGCGGGCAACTGTTCGCTTGAGGAGATCGTGATGGCGATGCGGACGCGGGGCGATTACTACAAGATGGATACGCAAATCCTCAGCCAAAAGCTGGTGCCGGACAGCCGACTCGTAGCAGGGATTACAGGGCTGCATGTTCAGCGCAATAAAGCGATCGTGGGCCGCAATGCCTTTGCCCACGAGGCGGGCATTCACCAGGACGGCATGCTCAAGGAGGCATCCACCTACGAGATCATGCGGCCCCAGGATGTCGGCTTTTTAAATACGGATCTAGTGTTGGGGAAACACAGTGGCCGAGCGGCTCTTGCGGATCGCGCTAAAAAACTGGGGTACTCTCTTGAGAACGAGCAACTCAACCGTGTCTTTGCAGACTTCAAGATTCTGGCCGACAAAAAAAAGGAGATCTACGACAGCGATATTGCCGCGCTGATCGAACAGCAAATTCGCGTAGGGAGTCCGGGTTGGACCATCGAATCCTATAGGATGCAAACGCAGACGGGCCAAACCCCCCGGGTCCTGCTTACGTTACGGCATGGCGAGCAGGTCGAGACAAAAGAAATGATCTGTGGCGATGGACCGGTAGACGCTATTTTTCTTGCGATTGAGGAGTTGACGGGTTACGAGGTGCGATGCGTGGAATTTTCCGTACATAGCGTTTCGGTCGGCCGCGATGCACAGGGCGAGGTCAATGTGGAGGTGGAGTATCAGGGCCAACGTTTTCGTGGCCGCGGGATATCAACCGATAGTGTAGAGGCCAGCGCGATCGCTTTTCTGGAAGCCATCAATCGCATCGTTACCCTTCACGATGCAACAAAAGCTAAATAATAAAACAGGCAACCGGTCAACGCCGTGAAGACCATATCAAGAGCGGCCAGTCGCGCCCAGAAAACATGTTGTCTGCTATAGGGACCTGGGCCCGGAGGATTGGGGATCTTACGGAGTGCCTGAATCACGACATAGATCCAGAGCAGTGCGGTGGTGACCGAAAACAGCAAATGAACCCAGAGCGACCAGTTGACAAACCCCTCACTGAGCGTCTGAGAATAATAGGGCGACTCATGAGCCCGCGCTCTCCAGCCGTTAACACGGATGTCGATCTCGAACAGAGTGACTGTGATTGCCAGGACCGAGGCTAGCCCAATCTGAATCCGCTTGTGCAGAAGATATCGTTTTTGGAATTTGACAAGATAAATACTCAGCAACATCAACGGGACGACGAGAAACATTGACAGAAAAACGAGATCCAGCATCAACGAACCGCGGGTGCCCAGGAACCCGTCGATGCCCGGATAGGTGGCCAGCAGTGCAGTGATTGGCTGGGTATCCATGGCTTGTCGGGCGGCCCCAACCTCTGGGTCGCTCGGGTGAGGTCCTATTTGCGAGGCGAACGTTACGAGCCCTGCTGCCCCAGGAAATTACCATCCTAAAATTATTTGCCTGCCATGATAACCTATGATGCCCTGATTTTTGACTGCGATGGAACCCTGGCCGACACAATGCCCGTGCATTATCGAGCCTGGTCGCTGGCAGCCGAAAAATTTGGCCTCGATTTCCCGGAGGATCGCTTCTACGCCCTCGGGGGAGTGCCCGTCCATAAAATAGTCGAGATGCTCATCGATGAAGCGGGCGTGGTGCAAGTGTGGAAGAGGTGGTTGAATTTAAAGAGGCGAATTACCTCCGCTGCCTGGAGGAGGTGGTTCCCGTCGAGCCGGTGTTGGCGATCGCCCGTGCGCATCGGGGTCGCCTGCCGATGGCGGTTGCCTCGGGAAGTACGCGGGCCATGGTCCAGCGTACGTTGGGGCAGATCGGCATACTGGACTGGTTTGAATGCTTGGTGGCCGCTGAAGATACGCTGCGGCATAAGCCGGACCCGGATGTTTTTTTGGAGGCGGCCCGGTTGCTTCAAGTCGCACCGGAGCGTTGCTGCGTTTACGAAGATACCGACACGGGCATCACGGCCGCCCGTCGAGCCGGGATGGCATATGTCGATATCCGAGAATTCCATACCCCCAAGCGGCAAACGCATCCGTCGTGAGTACAGCCGATAGTCAGGGGAGTCGTTTCCGCAGCAGATTGCTAGGCGAGCAAGGACTTCACAACCTGACCGTGAACATCGGTGAGGCGGAAATCGCGACCCCGCAGACGAAACGTCAGCTGCTTGTGGTCGATTCCGAGCAGATGCAGCACAGTGGCATGTAAATCGTGTATATGGACCGGGTTCTCAGTCGCAAAATAACCAAACTCATCGGTCTTGCCATAGGTGGTACCCGCTTTGACGCCGCCACCTG
>JAUWIQ010000389.1 GCA_030605285.1 Planctomycetota bacterium | reverse complement strand
TTTCTTCAGCCTCGGACATGCCGTCGTAGACGGCTGTGGTCGGGCAGGTCATCAGGCACTGCCCGGTGCGATTGGGTACGGCCTTGGCCAGCGCCTCGGTGGAGAAGCCAAACACGAGGACCGCTGCGCCACAGCGGCCGTCGGGGGTTTCGCCCGGATCGAGATGGGATTCGATGCCCGTCTCCGCATCACAAGCGATGACCGAGCTACTGTAGCCGGTGAACTCGCGGACCGCCGCATCCAACCAGTAGGCATCATGCGCGGTGACGAGCAGTCGGACATAACGCATGTCGAATGCTTCCGCAAAGGTATCGAGGATCTCGGTGTTGCCTAGCTGCATGGGTCTGAATTCCCGGCTCCTTTTTCTTCACGGAAAGATAGGTCTCTTTCTTCCCGGAAAGATCGGTCTCCGCGGACGCGTTTCTGACGGTGCCCCATGATGACCGAGTGACCGCAAGAGGCAAAGGGGTCCTGGTAGGCCGTTGTTGGGAGACCGTAACACCCTTAGAATGGTGCGCGGTTGCCGGATTCATAACTTAGCTAAATCCATGCCGGTGTTTTCTGCCTGGAAAATTAAAATAATGGGGATTTCTATGACGCGTTCACTACGGACAAGCTTGCTTTCTCTGCTCCCGCTGCGGATCGCCCTCGGTCTGGCCCTGGGGAGCTTTTGCGTGACGACAGCCTCGCCCGCGATCTCAGCAGAACCGGCTGCCAAATCGCTGGCGATGGTGCCGGAGAATGCCAGTTTGTACGCGGCGAGTTTGCGAAATGCGGAGCAGGTCGAACGGTTTGTAGACAGCAATTTCTGGAAGCAAATTCGCCAATGGGAATTGATCGAGCAGTTGCAGTCGCAGATCATGATGCAACTGCAACAGCCGGGCGGTGGTTGGCAGCAATATTCAGAATTTACCAGCCAGCCGGAGAACCAGCAGTTGATCCAGGTGCTCAAGGAAATGGTATCGGAGGAGGTCTTCTGTTATGGCAATGCAGAAATGGTGACGACGATTAACCTCGGGAAAAAAATTGAGAATACCCTCCGCTATGGTCCGATGTTGCACCAATTGCAAGCGGCTCCCAACGAACTCAGTGAAGACCAATATGTCCAGAAGATAATTCTTGACGAGCTGGCTGCCAATCAGGAAGACATTGCTGTGCCGGGATTTGTTTTTGGGTTCAAAGTCCAGAATGCGGATGCCGCGAAGACCCAGTTGCAGCGTCTGGAGGCCTACCTGCGGGTGATGCTGGAGAATGTTCCGGAACTGATGCCAATCCGAGAGGGCTTTCGCCGCGTGCAGCTCGCGGGGTCTGATTTTCTGACACTTTCCCTGAAGGGGGAGTTGCTCCCCTGGCACGAAATACCCTTCGCGGAGCTTGCGGAAACGCCCGGCCAATACGATGCACTGCGAAAGAAGATTTCCGAGCTGACCGTGGTTCTCAGTCTGGGTCTGCGTGACGGTTTCGTACTCTTGAGTGTGGGGCCCTCGACCGATGCCTTGGCCAATATGGGGCAGGGGGCTAGTTTGCTCGACAACGAAAAACTTGCCCCACTCAAGGCTGCAGGATCGCAACAATTTACCAATATTGGTTTTGTGAGCCAGGCTTTTGCAAACAGTGTCAACATGAATCCGCAAGACGTTGATGGATTCGTGAAATTGGCCCGTCAATTTCTCTCAGAGGTTCCGGGAATAGATCCGAAGCAGAAGGATCAACTGCGGAAAGATATTGAGGCCCTGGCAGCCGATCTCCGCCGATACATTCCCCGACCGGGAGCGGGGCTCGCCTTCGCCTACCTTAACGAGCGTGGCTTGGAAACTTGGAGTTATGACTGGACGGAAAACCTATTCCTCGACGGTTCCAAACCATTGACGCTGCTAAAGCATTTGGGCTCGGATCCGCTTTTCGCAGTGGTGGGCCGCGGTCAGAATCACGCAGAGACCTACAACATCCTGGCAAAGTGGTTCCGCAAGGGGCGGACATACTTCGAACAGTATGCCCTCCCGGACCTGCCAGCGCAGGACAGACAAAACTACCGGGAGTTTGGTGCGCTTTTTTTCCCGCTGTTTAGCCAGATCAACGAAATCAACCGCACGTTGCTCATCCCGGCGCTGGCGGACGGGCAGCTGGGTCTCGTCCTGGCAGGAAACGAAAAAATGAATCGATGGACCACGCAGTTGCCCCCAACGGTAGAGCCAATCGCGTTGCCGACGCCGGCGCTCCTGCTGGGTGTCTCGGAAGCTTCCCTGCTGGAAAAATCACTCGAGCAGTACCGGACGACTATCAACACAGCCCTACAACGCGGGCATCAGATGGACCCAGCGCAGTTTCCTTCGCTGCAGATTCCGCCCGCCAAATCATCGCGTGCCCTGGTCGACGGTACGGTCGGTTACTATTACCCGCTGCCCGAGCAGTTGGGTGTACAGAAAAACGTAGCCCCTAATATTGCCATCGGACCGCAGTTGGCGGTGCTGTCGCTCCTGCCGAAGCAGACGAAGGATTGTGTGACCCCCAGGCCGCTTGCTATTTCTACAGGGCCGTTGGCCGATCAGGAGCGTCCCTTGGCGGCGGCGGTCTATATCAATTTTTCCAAGACCATCGAGATGATGGTCCCCTGGGCGAATGAGGCGATACGGAATTACGTAGCAACCCAAGCGAGAGGGCCTAAGGATCCCGCCGCAGAGGAAAGCGAGGGGCCGCGTAATCGCAAGCCTTCAGGAGAGGATGATGCAGCAAGGGCGCGGCCTTTACTCAAATATGTCCAAGAAGCGGCCCGTTTCCTGGACGTGCTGCAACACTTCACGAGTGTCACCTATATTGAAGAGGGCGCGATCGTGACCCATGGAGAGTTCACCTACGAGGATTTGAAGTAAAGTGGACGGGCAGCTTGTAAAACTGGCCGCCGACGGGTCGCTGGCGTGCGATCCGGGCTTGCCCCTTGGTTGACCTGCCTGGGGGATTGGGCAAAATAGAGTTCGCGGTGCGAGAGAGCCGATAGGTCCATAATTCCGCAATGGTTGTAGCCCTGGTTGCAGTGCCGGATGGGGCTGCCTTTTTTAAGAGGTTGAAATGCAATCTACCAGACAAAAAATCCGCGTGGGCCATACCCCCGCACCCGACGATGCCTTCATGTTTCACGC
>JAUWIQ010000282.1 GCA_030605285.1 Planctomycetota bacterium | reverse complement strand
TTAGTTCTGGCTGAAGGTTGTACTGTTGATCCAACAATATCTGAATCAGTGCGATACTCGTTCGAGAACCCTCATCCAGGGCGAGAGAACAAATCTGATCGATCGGCGTACGGCTGAACAGCTTGACACTCAGCACCGGTCCCTGGCACCCGATACACGCGTCCGAGACCACCTTGTACCGTGCATTGCCCAACAATTCGATCGATGGGATCAGGGCCACATCCAAGCTGCCCGTCGCGAGTGCATCGGCGAGTCGGCTCGGCAATTCGTAGACGACGTTCGCGGCAGGTGCTAGCTGTTCGAGCCCGTACACCAACGGTTTGGTGTTGAGGTAATTGACGGCACCGATTCGTATCGGTTCCTGGTCATTCATGCCGTTCCCCTCGCTGTGGGGCGGGGTTGCAGTGATGCCTAACTCCCGCTGAGACTTGATTATACGGGGCTCGGCCGTTGGGAGGAAGATGCCCACATGTTCGTAGGCCCGCAGGCGGTTCCCCAGGGGGTCGCTCCGGAGTGCCAGCGGGTCTTCTGCGGGGTGCGGTCGAGGGTCGGTTTCAAATCTTGATACCAGCCGCGTTTTTTGCTAATTTTAGCCGCCAAATATATTTTCCTCGGAGACTCTCTTTGCGTCCAGATGCTCCCTTGAATTATTCACTTTTGAGTCCGTTTCAGAGATTGGCTCTGATGGTCTTGGTGTTCCTCTACGGGACCTCGGTGGCCTTGCGCGCGGAGGAGAATTTCACACTCTCTGTAACGGCGATCTCGGATTGGGGAGAGCCGATCTGGCATGGTTTTGATGAGGGCGATGACGTAGGTATCCAACACGTTAGCAATCTATCGTATCTCGAAGGGCCGCTTGCTTCTGCTTCCGCTGAGATGACCCAGGTTGCCTTGCCGGAACTCACGCTGCCACAAGAGAAAGGCAAAACCGCGGTTGCCGGCAAGAAGTCCGATTCGCTCAATGCCGGTTGCGGTGAAGCAGCGAAGGAATCTGGCGCAGAGGCAATCGGTGATGCGGTCTTTAAGGCCGAAATTAAAATCCTGGAGAAACTTTGGAATATCAGTTTTGAGATGGACATGAAAGAGAATAACAATACACGAAATACATTCCATTTCGGTACGTTCGCCCGTCTTCGCACGCCGGGGAAAAAAATCGAAATCGATTTAGATTATTCTCGAGAAAAAGAAGACAGCGAAGAGCCTGCCAACCGTTTTGTTTTGGATAGTCGACAGGAATGGTATTTCAACGCATCCCGCTGGAGTCCTTATCTGCATAACACGGTGAAATACGATAAGGGCAAAGAGTTTGACACCCAGATGGAGGCCAATGCCGGATTGGGTTACGCCCTTTTTTCCGGCCCAATCAGCCAAGTGAAATTCCGCGTGGGCGCGGGAGTTTCCCGGGAATTTGGTAGAATGGATGAGGAACTAGCGCCGGACCCGCTCTACGGCTTGGTCCTCAAACAGCAGATTACCTCGTGGCATCGTGTGAGTACCGTGCTGGACTACTTTCCCGAGTGGAATGACCTTTCCAGCTACCGCTTAAAGGCCCGTGCCAACTGGAAGATTCTTTTCGATACCGAGAGCGATCTGAGTCTGAACATCGGCGCAAGCAATCGCTATGACAGTGAAACGCCCTTGCGCGAATTCGAAGAGGGGGTCGATTACAATACCACACTGATGTGGGCTTACTGAACCTACGAATCTGCCGCCGCACGCGGGCAGATCGTTAAGGATCTCGGAGCAGTTCTTCGTTGACCTGCCGCAAGACGGCGGCGGCAATGTCTTCGGAATCTCTGGGACCACCCGACCCGTGCCAGCGATCGATGTGTTCTACCTCCGGCATGACCGCAAGAATGTCGTTCTTCAGATTTTCAAGCAGGTTGCAGGTCCGGTCGGGTTGGGGCTCCTCGAGAATGGTGATCACGGTTTTCATCATTCGTAAAAGCCGTGCGCGGATGTTCACCGGTGCCGAAAGTCGATCATCCGGTTCGACCAGGATTTCTGCAGCAGGGACGTTGAGCGCCTGTTGCCAGCGATAGACTGCGGTCAGCGGCAGATCGCAACTGGGATCTTCCTGGGCGCGGATTTCCCGCATCGGAACGTGCATTTTGCGGGCCAGCGATCGCAGCGAGACATCGTGCTGGGCGCGTATTTCACGGATCCGATGCAACGGTTTTACCGGCTTGCTCACATTTTGAAGAATCGGTTCGTGACCAATCCGTTGGCTTCTGCCCTGCGGTAGCGTACCCATGCTCAACCTCCCTGATTTGTTTCGTCCCCAGGTTCACCCTCGTGTGGTGGGCCGCTCAAAGGCGGCCCTCACCTAGAAAATGACCTTTTACCCACAAATCCGGACACCCCAATTTGCAAATTCGTGAGGCTCACCCTGTGCGGGCCTACTGAATCCCGGAAATGAGGCAACCTCAGGCGAAAATCCCGCACAAAAAGTTTGCTCCCATTTCCACGCAGATGGGGTGAGGGCTGGAGAAGGTCCCGCCCCTTATTGGGGGTACCAGGGGGCCCTAGCTGCCTGGGGTTTGACTGTTGTGGGGCTGGGTCCGCGGGGGGGACTCGCTCCGCGATGCCCGGCGGGAGTCGCCTTGCCGGGGCCGACGGTATCGAGCAGTTGCAGGCAAATGGCGACCAGCATGATCGCGATCATCACGCTCCCGATAATCATCTTGGCCAACGAGCCCGCCAACCGTGCCCAGAACGCCGCCTCTCCTACCTTGAGGCTCTCCTCGATGCGACGACCTTTCCACAGTTCCCCAAGGAGGGCACCCAGCAGGGCACCCCCGCTGGCAAAAAGTAGTGCGCCGAGAATGCTGCCCACCACCGGTAGAATTCCCGTGCCGAGTATCGCCCCCAGGATGGCCCCGGCGATTGCGCCCACAAAGGAGAGCACCGCACTGCGCCGACTGCCTCCCCGTTTACGAACCCCGTGGGCACTCGAAAGCGTTTCAATCGCTTCCCCGGCGATTGCCAACAGGGCAAGTGCTGCAAAGGCAATCCACCAGATGGTCGCGTGATGGCCAACGGGAACAAAATACGTGTAAATGCCCGTAGCGATGGCGATCAGCCAGTTTCCCGGCAGACCCAGGATACCCATCAACCAGAAGATCATCACAAAAACCAGGAGAAGAATTGTCCAGAGGATAGTCATTCCGGTTCTCCGCGAGTAAATTCGGTCGTTGCCTCATGTCCGTTGCAACGTAACGCTTCATTGTAACGGTGCATTGTAACGGGGCCGTCCTGATCATGATGGGTTCTGATGGGTTTTCTTTTTGATTGCTTTAAGCTGTTCTGCTTCGGGTAGCGCGCGGTAAAACGCATCGAGAGGAAAACAGCCCGAAACGATGCCGTGCCGCGGTGCAGTTGTGCAGTCGCTGAAGGTGCGGCAAATTCTTTTACGAACGATCGACCCGGAGCGGAGCGTATCGGCTGGCAACTCGGGATAGCGGAGCGCCATCCGGCCGATGCCGACCGCATCGACCCACCCATTCCGCACAGCGGCTTGCGCCACATGGGGCAGGTAATCTTGCAGATAGGAATAGCCGGAGCCGACCAACGGTAATTCGGGGACGGCCTGTTTGCAGATTCTTGTGGCATGGATCTGGCGGGCAACGCTGCAAAGCGGATCTTCCGGCGGCAGGTAACCATCGCTTGGGGGAAAGATAGCAGGTCGTTGCAGATGCGGTGTGTAGTAAGGGCTCCCACAACTAATATTCACCATGGCAACCCCCAAGTCCTGAAGTAATTTGAGCAGCCGAATGGTCTCCCCCAGGTCCGCCTCCAGGGGATTGGTCTGCGAAATGCCGAATCCATAGCGGTACGGCAGCAGGTGTCGGTACGGCATAGGTCGGCCGGGGCCCGAAGTGGATAGATAAGGCACCGTATCGAACGCGCTGAGTCGGACAGCAAGCATCAGGGCGGGATAGGCACTGCGGATCCGCTCAACGATTGTCGTGAGCAACCGGGTTC
>JAUWIQ010000134.1 GCA_030605285.1 Planctomycetota bacterium | reverse complement strand
TAAGTGACCAGCGCGGGGGTCAGGAACTGACTGCGGAGTTTGGCGACTTCGGCCTTAGAGGGTCCCTCATATTTGGCAGGAGCATAGTCACAGGGTGGGAGCTGGGGCATGCTGTTTTTTTCCTAGCTGCAGTAATGCATAGAGCACAAACGCAATCGTGATTCCGAGGAACCAGGCGTAACTGGAGAGTTGATCGAAACAGGGCGGAAAGGTTTTGGTGTGCGTTGCGGCGTTGTAGAATCCGGGCAGATTGGGCAAGACCGCAAGCACCAATACCAGCACGGCTTGCCAGCGGAAGCCGTCATAGATTCCCTGCTCTTGGTACAGCGCATCACTTTGCAGCTGCGTACGGCGGACGAGAAAATAATCACAGAGCATAATGCCCGCATCGCGATCACCTCTTCGCGCGAAGGCCCTTGGTAGGGCTGCGGCACGTGGTCCGATGACGGCATCACTGGATCTGAGGTCTTCTCACTCGCCATCGTGTACTCCACCGGATGCAAACATACCCGCAGCATAAACCAGCATCCCGATTGCGAAGCCCACGAACCACGCGTAGGTGTAGATCGTGTCCCAGATCGGAGGAAAGTGGGCCTCAACCGTGCCAACACTTAACGTCACCGCGTTGATGAATCCGGGGATGTTCGGCAGCACCGCAAGCACTAGGGCCACAATCGCCACCCAGTTCACTCCTGCGTAACGGCCCCGCGGATCGTAGAGCGCATCGGCATCGAGCCGGGTGCGTCTGATGATGAAGTAGTCGCAGATCATGATCCCTGCAATCGGCCCCAAAAGTGCGCTGTAGCCGATGAGCCACACAGAGATGTAGTCGCCGAGGGTATCCAGGAGTTTCCACGGCATGATCAGAACACCGATCAAACACGTCAGCAGTGCGCCGAGCCGGAAGGAGATCAATCGTGGCGCGAGGTTCGAGAAACCATTGGCCGGGCTGACCACGTTTGCAGCGAGATTCGTCGAGAGCGTCGCCAGGAGAAGCGCAAGCATCGAAATGACCACAACCGACTTGGAACCCATTTGATTGACCAACTCAATCGGGTCCCAGATCGCCTTCCCGAAGATGATCACCGTTGCCGCAGTGACGATGATTCCGATGAAGCAGAAGAGGGTCATCGTTGGTGGCAGGCCGATCAACTGCCCCACCACCTGGTCCTTTTGCGAACGGCAGTACCGGGTGAAATCGGGGATGTTCAGCGAAAGCGTCGCCCAGAATCCGACCGTTGCCGTGAGCATCGGGAAGAAGACGGTCCAGAAACTCTCTCCCTGGGCGTAGCTGGTCTGGGAAGAGAACAACGACTCTACCCCAGCGTCGGTGCCACTTACCCGCGTGATTGCCCACACCAGAAGTGCGACCCCCGCAGCAATAAGGAACGGCGCAGCCCATGTTTCTAGCCACTTGATTGAATTGATGCCGCTCATGATGATCACGACGTGTACCGCCCAGAACAACATGAAGCACCCGAGCTCGATTGCTGAAGTGCCCAGGAACGGCAAGTTTGCGGTTTCCGGTTCCGGGTTGACCCAACCCAGCGTGACCACAATCGAATAGAGCGCCGCGCCACCAATCCACGTGTTGATGCCGAACCATCCGCAGGCAACCAGCGAACGTGCGATCGCGGGTATGTGCGCTCCGAGGGTGCCGAAACTCGACCTGACCAGGACTGGGAACGGAACGCCGTATTTCGTGCCTCCGTGACCGTTGAGAATCATCGGCACCAGGACGATCAGATTGGCGGCCAGGATGGTCAGTACCGCCTGCCACCAGTTCATCCCGACCTTGATCATCCCCGCTGCAAGCATGTAGGTCGGAATGCAGACCGACATCCCAACCCACAGGGCTGCAATGTGCCACTTCGACCAGGTCCGTCCCTCCGGCGGCGTGGGCGCGATATCCGGATTGATGAGGTCGTTGGTCATTTAGCTTTGTGTAATGCTCTGATAACTCTCCGGACGGCGATCCCGGAAAAACTGCCACGTGTTGCGGACCTCCTCGATCATCTCCAGGTCGAGGTCCGCCACCACAACTTCATCTTGATCTCGGCAGGCTTCCACCATGATCTGGCCTCGTGGATTACAAAAATAGCTCTGCCCATAAAATTCGCCGATGTTCCAGGGGGCCTCGGTCCCCACGCGGTTGATCGCCCCCACAAAATATTGATTCGCCACCGCGTGGGCGGGTTGCTCGAGTTTCCAGAGGTATTCGCTCAGGCCGGCGACCGTGGCGGACGGGTTGAAGACGATCTCCGCGCCATGCAAACCGAGTTCACGGGCTCCTTCGGGGAAGTGCCGGTCGTAGCAGATGTAGACACCGATCTTGCCCGCAGTCGTGTCGAAGACCGGAAAGCCGAGATTGCCCGGTTTGAAGTAAAATTTTTCCCAGAACCCCGGATTGCAATGCGGAATGTGATGCTTGCGATATTTGCCCAGATACTGACCCTGTTCGTCGATCACGGCGGCCGTGTTGTAGTAGACGCCCGTCATATCGACTTCGTAGATCGGCACGATGAGAATCATCGAGTGCGTTTTAGCAAGTTGTTGCATTAGCTTGACCGTGGGGCCATCGGGAATCGGCTCCGCGGATTGGTACCACCGCGTATCCTGCTCCGCACAGAAATAGGGGCCGTAAAAAAGCTCCTGCAGGCAGGTCACCTGGGCACCCTCGTCGGCCGCCTGCCCGATCAGTGCGACGTGCTTGTCGATCATCGCGGATTTGATGTCGGCGATCGACGCATCGGCTGGCGCATCATTCGATGCCTGGATCAAGGCGGCGCGCGTATTGCGGGGCATAGTGTCTCCTTTGCTAAAACCAACGACTCACGACAATCCGGCCCTCAGTATAAAAGCGTACGGAATCTTCCCCGTTGGAATGCAACGTCCCGAAGAACGAATCCTTCCAGCCGCAGAAGGGGAAAACCGCCATCGGTGCCGGTACACCGACGTTGATCCCAATCATACCGGCCCCCGCCGTATCTTTGAATTTGTGGGCAGCGTATCCGCTGTCGGTGAACATCACTGCCATGTTTCCGTAGGGTGAACGATGCGTGACCGCGATGGCATCTTCCAGCGTCGCGACCCGCAGGATTGAGAGGACCGGCCCGAAAATTTCCTCTTTTGCCAGCGCCGAATCGGGCGGCACGTGATCGAAGAGGGTCGGGCCGACAAACCATCCGTTCTCGGGAAAATCGCTCGTGCGTCCATCGAGCAGCAGTTTGGCACCGGAGTCGATCCCCTTGGCAATGGCCTCGGTGACCCTCGCCACACTCGCCTCATCGACCAGCGGTCCCATCCCACCGCCCGCTTGATCTCCCGCCGTAACCTCGATTTGCTTTGCGGCCTCGGTGATCTTGGGAATAAACCACTCGGCGGCATCTCCCACGAGTACGGCCAGCGAACCGGCCAGACAGCGCTGACCCGTATTGCCCATGGAGGACCCCAGGACCCCGTCAATCGCCGCTTCCTGATTTGCATCGGGCATGATAATCATCGTATTTTTCGCCCCCGCCATGCACTGCACACGTTTCCCCGCCCCGGAGGCGGTCGCATAGACTTTTTTGGCAACGGCCGTCGAGCCCACTAGCGAAACCGCGCGGACATCATCATGCGTGATCAGGTGGTTCACCACCTCGGGGCCGCCCGTGACCAGATTCAGGACGCCCGCAGGCAGCCCGGCCTCGGCGGCCAGCTCCACTTCACGGAGCGCGCAGAGCGAGACCTTTTCCGAGGGCTTGAGCACAAACGTGTTGCCACAGGCCACCGCCATCGGCCACATCCAGAGCGGCACCATGATGGGAAAATTAAACGGGGTGATCACGACGCAGACGCCCAGCGGGACGCGTTCCAGGGCGCTGTCGAGCGGAATATCCTCTTCGCTCTCCCGGCTGAAGGAACTCGAGACCGCAATTCGTGGTAGCGAGCGGCCCATCATCAACGAAGGAGCGCCACACGCGTATTCCACACAGTCGATACCGCGGCGCACATCGCCTCGTGCCTCCGGCATGTTCTTGCCGTGTTCGGTGACGATCATTTGGGCGAGTTCATCAAAATGCTCTTCGAGGAGTTGTTTGTAGAGAAACAGGATTTGACAGCGTTCGCCCACCGGGGTATCGCGCCATGCCGGGAAGGCATCCACCGCGGCCGAGACTGCCGCATCGGCGGCGGAGACCTCGTCCATGGCCACCTCGGCCAGGATTTTCCCGGTGGCGGGATTGATGTCACTGCAGCGAACCCCTGCTTGGGGAGAAACCCGTTTGCCATCAATAAAATATTCAACTGTGTTGGTCATAACGTCAGGTTTACCTTCCTGCGGCCTTCCGCCGTGCCGCCGAGGCGTCTGCCTCGAAGTGTCTAGGGTATTCTTTCACCGACAGATCTCCGTTGCCATGCGCGAGAAATCTCGCGGGTCTATTCTACGGTATTTTGCGGCGGGCCCATATGAGTTCCGCAGAGGGTTCGACCGGCTGGCTTTTTCTCGGCGGGTGTTCACGATCAGGCCAGACCGACTCGGATTGGGGAGTCCTTTGCCTCGCAGTGAAACCGCGTAGCAGACGGGTCCCGCGTAACTTACCGAGATCCGGGGTGCTAGCAGCAAACAGGCAGGGCAGGGTGAGTTTAGCGAGCAAGCGGTCGCTGCTGGACAACGCAAATAACTTGTTTGGCCAGCGTCTGGCAAGTCGATGACGATGCAGGCGGATTGGTTTTGGACCCTACCGTGTCAGCCAACCCGAGAGGAAGCCATTCGCCAGGATCCTTCGCCAGGAAAGAGGCCATGTCCGCTAACAGGCTGCTGCTGCTGCGCTCCGCTTTGCTTGGAGCGTGTCTGTGCTGCTGTACAAATTTTTCCCATGCGCAGCCTTTTGGCGTTGAGGGGGCCAATAACCTGATGCCCGCATCCGGGGGCATGGGCGGGGCAAGCATTGCACGGCCTCAGGAGTTTCTTTCCAGTATCAATGAAAATCCCGCTGCCTTGACGCAGTACGAGGGGACGCAATTTACGTTCTCCGGGACCTGGGCGGAACCGACCTTCAATCTGGCAACTCCCGGTTACGGTCTGCCCGGCCAACCACCGATCGTATCGCCCTTTTCCACAAAGTCTGGGACCCCGGGCATTCTGGCCCCCAATATAGGTGTCCTGCAGCAGATGGAAGTCATGGGGCGTGACCTGCATATCGGTCTTGCCCTGATCAGTGCTTCCGGACTGGGAACCAGCTTTGTCGCGGTACCGGAGAGCGGTGGGACCGCATCCTACTTGCTCTGCCTCGAGGTGGTTCCGAGCGTCGGTTTTCAACTCACCGATCGACTCTCTGTCGGTGCGGGGGTCTTTCTCGGCACTGCGTTTCTGGAGGGACCCTATGTCGGGCAGTCGGCAATGACCAACGATTATGCACTGCGGGCAAATGTGGGGTTCGATTATGATCTGAGCGATCAGACCACGATCGGCATGTTCTGGAAGACCCGCCAGAATTTCAGATTCGAGGATGGTGAGATTCCTACGGGAGGTACGGGCCCGATCGATGTCCGTCTCGGTTTGCCGGAACAATTTGGCGTGGGACTGGCCAACACCAGTCTCGCCGAGGGTCGACTGCTCATCGCTCTGGATGGGCTCTTTATCCAGTGGGATACCGCGGACTTCTGGAAAAGCGTGTATCGAAATCAATGGGTGATGCAGCTTGGGGCTCAGTACACGTTGAATGAACGCATCCGCCTCAGGGCCGGTTATGTTTATGCACAGAATCCGATCGACGATAACGTAGGGTCGACGATTGGTGGCATCGTGGTTCCGGGAGGGAATCCGGCGGTCAAATATACCCAGGCCCAATTTGGCGTGATCAATGAAAATCGCATGACCGTGGGTTGTGGTGTTTCGGATATCATGCCCGGTATCGATCTGGATGTGTTGGCGGGCGGCATGCCTCGTGCGCACCACAGTTTTGGTGCAACGCGGGTGAACCTGGAAAGCTATTGGCTCGGAGCGGGACTGACCTGGCGGTTCGGGGATTGAGGCGAATCGCCGTCGGTGAG
>JAUWIQ010000172.1 GCA_030605285.1 Planctomycetota bacterium | reverse complement strand
GTACACAGATTGCCGGGCAAAACTCCTAACAAGGCAAGCAGATACCTCCAGAGCTTTACCTTACTCACGGCACAAACGTAATTCAGGAGGGCAAAATTTGCTGGTGCCAGCCGCATCAGAAACATCAGCCGGAGTCGCTTACCGGGCGGTGCTCGATCAAATATCCCGAATCTCGGATGCTTTTCGATTAACTTGGCAACCCGCCTACGGAAAAACTGACGGCCGAGAAAGAAACTGATAAGTGCCGCAAGAAATACCGCAATGAAAACGTAAAGCACTCCAAATCCCACACCAAATAAAACACCACCCGCCACCCCCAGCACCGTCTGAGGTACAAAAATCACACAAAGGCAAGCGGCCACTAACACGAACAAGAGGGGAGCCCACGACCCCATTCCCTGGACCCAACTTTCGAGCGCTCCGATGTAGTCTTTAACCGCATAAGCGATCAAAGCGAAGACGATCAGTAAGATCGCCACCTCGACCAGGTAGATTATCAAATAGGTGCGATGATGACGAACGCGGAACGTAATATGTTCTGGCAATCCGCCTGCTTGTTGGTCTTTTATTTTTTCTGTCAGCACGGACACACCACGTCGCTTGATGAAGGCTTTCCAACACCTATCCATTGCTCGAAAAGAATAATTCCTGCGATGGGGATGCATTGTAGTCACCTCGCAAGGAAATTGTCACCTGAATATTTTCCCGCTATTTTCTCATGGTCTCTCTATCCGCTACCCTAGACAGGAAATCAGGACCAACCCATAATCGGCCCTCAAAGGAGGAATGCTGCGATGCGTCTTTCTAGAGAAAAAATCGCCCTACAGCATGGACCGGTCCAACTCGACGGACAGCTGATTTATCAAGAAGGAATCCAGACACCACTGCCTACCGTGATGGTCTGCCATGCCTGGGCCGGCTGCGATGCGTTTGCGGTGCGGTCTGCTGAACGCCTGGCCGAGTTGGGGTATGCCGGCTTTGCAGCCGAGCTCTACGGAGAGGGCCGCGTGGGGGCATCGAAAGAAGAAAATGCGGCCCTCATGCAACCGCTGCTCGAGGACCGAGGGCTACTACGCGAGCGCCTGGTGGCAATCTACGAATCGCTGCGGAACCTTGCTGCGGTGGAGTCCGAGAAAATTGCCGCCATCGGCTATTGTTTTGGGGGGCTTTGCGCCCTCGACTTGGCCCGTAGCGGCAGCCCCCTGGCGGGTGTTGCGAGGTTCCACGGCCTCTTGCCGGCACCGCAGGGATTGGCGACAGAAAAAATCCCCGGCAAGGTGCTGGTACTGCATGGCTATCTCGATCCGATGGTCCCGAGCGAGCAGGTTCTGGCCCTGGAAAAAGAAATGGCCGAGGCCGGTGCCGACTGGCAGTTGCATACCTACGGCAACGCACTGCACGCCTTTACGAACCCGGAAGCCAACGATCCAGAATTCGGTACCGTCTATAACGCAGCGGCCGATGAGCGATCCTGGCAATCGCTAACCCATTTTCTCAAAGAGGTGTTTTAGGAACCGGTGCTTTGGAAATCTGCCGCTAGTTGAGACCTTCGCGGACATCGTAGCAATAGAGCAATTCCTGGTCTCGCAAATAGAGTTTGCCATCGACGATCACCGGGTGGGTCCAGATCCGGCCTGCCGGTTTGCGGAGCTGCGTCTGGGGCTCGAGTAGAAACTCACCCCGCGATTGCCAGCCTTTCGGAGACGCATCAATGAGGACGACACGCCCATCGCTTTCGTCTACGCAATAAAATCTGCCATCGGCATACGCAATTCCGCCCTTGCCCAATTCTTTTTTCTCACTCCAGACTTTTTCACCCGACTGAAAATCCTGGCACAACCAACCGACCCCATCGGAGTAGCCGTAGAGATGTCCATTAAACAAAATCACCCCGCCATGATGGTTTTTCATCATGCGATTGGCGTACACTTCCTCGGCCTGATTCTCCGCATTGAGTTGAAGCAATTTGCACCCGACCCCATAGCCAGAAGAGATATAGACTGAGTCGTGATGGGAAATCGGGGTCGGCACCACCGCAACCCGGCCTGGCCAGTCACTGCTCCAGAGCAAATCTCCGTTCGCAGCGTCGATCCCGACCAGATGCTCCTGGGTGAGCTGCACATATTGCCGTTTACCGCCATTCTCAATCGCGATGATCGAGGCATACTGCGCACCGTCCGTAAAATCTTTGGATCGCCAGATCACCTCACCCGTACGCTTGTCGAGGGCCGCCATCGCTCCCTCGCCCCCTCCCGGGGTGCAGACGACGCGATCGCCATCCACGAGTACCGATTCACAAAAACCCCATTGTGGTATTTCGCCACCCAAATCCTCGGTAAAACTTTTTCGCCAGCGAACCGCGCCGTCCTCCCGACGAAGACACACCAAATCGCCTTTGGCACCTAACGCATAGCGCCAGTCTCCATCCACTGTGGGCGTACTCCTCGGCCCGTTCCCCCAGTTATTCTCAAACAGATCGCCGACTTCGGTGGCCCAGAGTTCTTTGCCGGTATTGGCATCGAGCGCAATCACGTATGCTTTCGCGTCCGGATCAATCTCGGTGGCCTCACCTCCGTCTCCGACGCCGGCAACCGACAGGGGCCGCGCGCCCATGGTATAGAGTACGCCGTCGACCACAGCGGGTCCTGAGTAGCCGATGCCCGCATCGCGTGAGAGCCAGAGTCGCTTAGGCCCCTGCCCCCCCTCGGGCCATTGCTGTTGCAAGCCCGTCTCTGTCGAGAGGTCGGTCCGATCGGGTCCGCGCCACTGGGGCCACTGGTAAACCCCTTGAATGGGGTCGGTCTTTTTTGCGTTCACAGTACGAACGACTGCGGGCGCATGTCGCAGATCACCAGCTCCTGCGGCATCTGCGTTCGTATCATGGGTTTCCACAGCAGTCCCATTACATCCGCAGAGCAAAGAAGAGAGGGCGAGAACAAACAGGCAGTCTTTCATCATGGCAATTCCTCGTTCTTCCATGGAGCCCTGGAGGACATGCAGCGACCTGGGCCGGCAGGGGGGAGGCTGGCATTCTACCGGCGGTGAGAATCCAGTTCAAACGGCCCAAAAGTACTGGCCCGGTTCGCCTACCATCCGGCACAGCCCAGGCGAACCCCCGTCCGAGCGGTGTTGGCAAAGATTGCATATAATCAGCGGGAGCCCACCTGTTCGACGGGCCATTTCATAGTACACACCAGGGATTCGACCATGAACCAGATTCTCCGTGGGATCGCTCTGCTGCCCCTGCTCCACGCTTCGCTGTTTGCTCAGGCTAAGGAATCCGCTGTTCCCGGGGCAGAAAAAAACCGCGGGCAACTGGAAACACACTTTGAAAACCAACTCTCGGGAGCAACACTCCTGGGGCACTCCACGCAGGAGGGCGAGCCCCCTGAGAAATCGCCTGCCGAGGAACGCTATACGATCCGGCGCGTGGCGAAGATACCGTTCAAGAGCAAACTTTGGAAATTCGATGTCCGCCTTCAGTTCGGGAAGGTTGATCTTACGATTCCGTTACCGCTCACGGTCGAGTGGGCTGGAGATACACCCGTCATCACCCTCACCGATTATTCGATTCCGGGTCTAGGTTCTTTTTCTGCCCGCGTGCTCTTTTACGGGGACCGCTATGCGGGAACGTGGCAGCACGGCAAGGTCGGTGGCCACCTGTATGGAAAAATCGTTCGGGAAGAACAAAGCGACGACGAAAAATCGAAATCTGCAGCGAAGGAAAAACCAGAGTGACCGTGGCGACTAGAAAACATACCAATCGTTGCAGAGACTAGACACCTCCCAAAGCGACCGCAGAGACTGCCGCCACCGCGGCCGTCTCCACCCGCAACCAGCGTGGCCCCAGATTGACCGGATGCCACCCTGCATAGCGGGCCGCGGCAAACTCCTTGGGGCTAAAACCTCCCTCCGGCCCGATCGCAATCTCGACCTCCGCCGGAAGTTCACGCGAGAGTAGTTCCTGGATTCGTTGCGAGGCCTCGGGATGTGCAAAGAGCCGCAGCGTCCCGGGCAGTGCTCGACCGGCCCACTCCAGAAAATCCTGGCTGGGGGCAATTTCTGTAAGACAATTGCGTCCACACTGTTTACATGCTTCGATCACCGCCCGCTGCAGTCGATGACTGGGCCGACGACTTGCCTGGACAACGCTCCTTTCACAGTGTAGCGGCACAATCCGCGAGACACCCAGTTCGGTCACTTTTTCGACCAGCCAGCGTTGGCGGTCTCCCTTGGGCAGGGCCACACCAAGTGTCAATGCAAACGGAAGTTCCCGATCGGTTTCGATCTGCTGCTCGATAGTCAATTCAACTTTTTGGCGACCGGTAACCTCAACCCGCGCGCGGAACTCGGCTCCCTTTCCATCGAACAGGATCACCCCGTCCCCCACACCGATTCGCAGTACGTGTAGAAGATGATGGGCCTCGACACCCACAAGGTAGGCCTGATCGCTGGTCAGTGGAGATTCGGAAAAGAAGCGGTGCAAGAGGATACCCGTAACACGGTGTGGATTGAAAGTGAACTGGTAAGGCCCGCCGAGCGGCGCCTGGGATCGGTGATGGCCCGACCCCTGCACCGCCTTGCATGCCAGCGCTGCGGTCACTCGTCTTCCGCAAGGTGTGCAAAGCGTTTTTTATCATTGGACTTCATGTAGACATCCTTGCCGTCGATCAGACCTTCATTGGCCATGCTCTCCAAAGCATCATCCATCAACTGCATTCCTTCACGTTTTCCCGATTGAATCACCGACGTGATGCGTTCGATTTTCCCCTCCCGGATAATACTCGCCACGGCGTGATTACCGACTAGGATTTCGGCGGCGGCAAAACGCCCCTCCCCGCCCTTCTTGCGCAAGAGTTGTTGGGCCACGATCCCACTGAGGGATTCGGCGAGGACCGTCCTGACTTGCGACTGTTGATCTACGGGAAACATGTCGATAATGCGGTCAATTGTTTTTGCCGCGCTATTGGTGTGCAGCGTACCGAACACGAGCGTCCCCATTGCCGCCGCGGAGAGGGCCAACGACATCGTCTCCAAATCGCGCAATTCGCCCACTAGTACAACATCGGCATCCTGTCGTGTGACCGCTCGCAGTGCGGCGTTAAAAGATTGGGTATGCGTTCCCACCTCGCGATGGCTGATAATTGACTTTTTGTTGACGTATACAAATTCCACTGGGTCCTCAATCGTGATCACACGCCGGCTACTGCTGGAATTGATGTGGTCGATCATGGCCGCGAGCGTCGTCGTTTTACCACTCCCTGTAGGTCCCGTAGCCAGAATGAGTCCGGCCCGCCGAGCGGCCAGCGTCTTGAGCACCTCGGGCATGCTCAACTGGTTGAGCGTCATGATCTCCGAGGGAATGATCCGCATCACCAGACCGTAGCCGGTTCGCTGGAAGTAGACATT